>JBNKVX010000050.1:0-25230 GCA_050299435.1 Cellvibrionaceae bacterium
GGTTCTTGCGTCGACTATCAGTGAAGACCTCAATCTTAAATTGCGTTTAGATCAAAAAGCTTTGGCAAAAATTAGCCGGGGCAGCATCATCGCTTTTGCTTTTATAGCTTGGCTTATCGCCGCGAATGACAGTGGCACTATTCTTTCTTTAGTGGGTTACGCATGGAGTGGATTTGGTGCAGCCTTTGGACCTTTAATACTGTTAACCTTACTCTGGAAAAAAGTTAGCAGCCTAGGTGCGTTAGCAGGTATGGTAAGCGGTGCGCTCGCTGTCTTTGTGTGCAAAACTACAATTAAGATAGAAGATCAGTACTTTATCGAACTGCTCCCTGCCTTTTTCATATCATTGTTTACAATAGTCATTACTAGCAAGGTATTCAGAAGCAATCCTAAATGATAAAAAACTTTGAATTCTATTTTATTTTCTTTTTGGGGCAGCTCATTTTTACCTGTCCCACTTATTCAGATGAAACTATCACCTATCAGCTTGTCCATCAAAAAGCAGCGCCAGTTTTGGATGGCAAACTTGATGACCAGGTTTGGAAAAATGCAACAGTTATCGAAGCCAAATATGAAGATGTACCTTTAGAAGGAGGTCCTGCAATTGTGCCCACAGTGGCTTATCTCTACGAAGATGGCTCAAATCTTTATGTTGGCATTTACAACTACGACCCAGAACCAGAAAAAATCCGCGCTCATCTTGTAGACCGGGATTCTGCCTGGGATGATGATCTTTCAGGTTTAACCATAGATACATTCAATGATGAGCGCGGAGGATTTGAGTTTTATCTCAATCCACTGGGTGTACAGACTGATGTAAGGATGAAAGATGACAACGGCTGGCAGGGCGATTCTTCCTGGAATGCGATCTGGTATGGTGCAGCCAGTATCGTTGACGACGGTTGGACTGTGGAATACCGCATACCTTTTGAATCTCTGCGTTTCCCCAAAACTGACGGCGAACAAACGTGGGGGATAGGTATTTTTCGCTCCTACCCTAGAGACGTAGTTCACTGGCTAACAGACTATAAGAAAGACCCTGAAAGGAAATGTATTTTATGTCAGTTCAGTAAAATACGTGGCTTTGACAGCGTTAAACCCGGTAAAAATTTAATTGTCGCCCCAACTGTTACTTTCTCCAATCATCAAGACAGAGATCCACCCGCGAGCTGGCAGGACAAACAGGAAAACTTTGAACCCAGCCTGGACATACGCTGGGGCTTCACTGAAAATTCCGTCGTCAACGCAACCATTAATCCTGATTTTTCACAAGTAGAAGCTGACGCTGCCCAGCTGGAGGTTAATACCACCTATTCACTATTCTTAGCGGAGCGAAGACCATTTTTCCTGGACGGAAAAGATTATTTTAATACGAGCCTATTTAATTTCGTACATACGCGTAATATCGCAGCCCCGGACATGGGCATAAAACTCACCGGAAAAAATGAAGCGCACAGTTACGGTTTGTTGTTAGCAGATGATAAAAGTACGAGTTTTCTAATCCCTGGAAACCAGGAATCACAGCTTGCCGAATTTAAATTGGATGACAGACCGCAAGAAAGTGAGATTGCAATCGCCCGCTACAAAATGGATGTGAGTGGACGCAGCAATCTCGGTGCTTTAGTGACACACAGACAGGGCGCGGACTATCAAAATACGGTTGTCGGTTTGGATAGCGATATCTGGTTCGGTAATAATGTTTTAAGAGTGCAAGTGGCCAACTCTAAAAGTCTCAATCCGCTGGCAATACAATCGGAATATGAGCTAGAAAGCACGCAGAATGACAATGCCCTGGCAATTGAATATGTCCGTAACACCCGAGACTACGAACTCAGTGCGAGTCACACCAATGTAGGCACTAATTTCAGAGCTGACCTTGGTTTTATTGTGGAATCTGACTACAAGAAAAATACGTTCGGTGCTGTTTACAAACGTTATGGAGACGAGAACGCCTTATTTACCAATCACTATTACACATATTCCTATTCTGAATTCAGCGCACAAAACGGACAAGCTCTGATTGACGAACACCAAATTTCCACCACTTTGGACGGGAAATTGCAATCGCATAGCGAAATAAATTTAAGCAGCAAGCAACGCTACTATTCAAACGAATTTTTACCCCAGGGCGAGTACTTTGATGAAGAGCAAGTTCACCTTTACTTTAGATTTATTCCAAAAGCGGGCTTAAAATTCGTGATGGAAACAAAGCTGGGTGACCAGGTGGATTTTGAGAACGCACAACTTGCAGACCTCAAATATGTAAACGCCCAGGCGATAATCAATCTTGGCCAACACCTCGGTGTAAATTTGAGTTATCGCGTCAGCACACTTGACGCCAAACAAACCAGCTACGAATTCGGAAACAATTCTATGTTATTTCCTTCGGGAAGATTATTTACGGCAAAGCAAAGCGACCTACGCTTGCAATATCAGTTCAATGTGCAAAGTCAAATTAAGTTGGTTTTTCAATATACAGATATTGATAGAAACACTGAGCTGTACAGACATAATTTCGATGACAATCCAGACAACGATTTGGACAGAATAGAAAAATACTTTTCAAGTCAGCTCATTTATTCTTACAAACTTAACCCACAAAGCCTGTTTTATATTGGTTACTCCGACGGCGGTTATCAAGATGACACTTTACCCCGCGCAGAGCGTGATTCCCGAACCCTCTTTGCCAAAATAAGTTACGCGTTTCAGAAATAATGAGAAAATGACTTCACATTAATTAGTTCTCGAACTACATGACTAATTACAAAACCAACATAGAAGTAAAATCGAGAAACACTTCAGTGCCCTCTTCCACCGTTATGCCTTCTACTGCAATAAACTCAAGTTCGTCTACAAGCTCAGGATCATCCTGGGCGGCATCACAAGTGTAAGCCAAAGTGTATTCGCCCGTGATCAAGAACCCGACTTCATATCCATAAGTCTCACCATCGAAACTCACCAGCGCTGTGGTAAGTGGGTCTGTATTTGCACCACTGACGTCAAGTGGCGTCACATCAGCGCCCGTATAAACATATACTGCGCCCATTTCTAATGCTGGGTTGTCACAGGCTTCAATAATCATATTCGCATCAATTGTTCCACTGATGCTACCTACCATTACATTGTCTATTAAGCGTAAGGTGGGTTTGAGTTTTACACTGCTCCCTGACTTTTCGGGTGCCTTAACTATGGATTTCCGCAAATCAAAATCCACCGTAAAATCTGTGAGGCCACCTGCCGCCACCGTAAAACCTCTTACAAGTTTCAACCCTGATTGGCTGCCACTCGGCACATATAACTCTAGCTGTGTACCCGATTCAGTTTCAATATAGCTGTCTAAAATGCCATCGTCTTCAGCATTCACATGCAAGCGAATCCAGTTGTAGTTGCCAGCAGGAATTGTTTCATTTTCAAGCAGGCTTTCAGATAAATTCCCTTGTAAACTCAGAAGGTCAATACTGCGAGCCTCATCGAAAGTAAATTCAATGGCCTCACCATTTTCGGGCTTAATTGACACTCCGGAAAATTCCACTACAACTTTGCTGGAACTGTCTATGGGAGCATCGGTCACTGAAATGCTGATTGCACCCTTTCCTCCTGAAAAGTTATTGGTAGATTGGGATTCAGAGCCTCCGCAAGAGGCCAACAACATAAGCACACCAAATGAGAAGAAAGGGCTAATTAGTCGTCCGTTAAAATATCGCATGTTTGTTCTCCCCATCATTATTTGTCTATGCATGGAATACGGCTAAGTAGGCCCAAAAATTCCCAATTTCTACTTTTTTCAGGTATGGTTATGACTTGGATCACATAACAATAAATTACCGACAAATCTATGCTGCAATCACCTGTTTTTTTGACATTCAGTGCATTTATTGGCCTTATTATTGCCAGCTTAAGTTTTGCTGAAAAAGCGTTTAATTTTGATACTGAACTCAGTGTTGGATTAGTTAATGAAAGCAATCTCGTGGTGGAGGATATTGATCTAAACAGCGGAGGATCGGATCAAGGCACAATATTTGAAGCTCAATTGACGCTTGGCAATTCATGGAGCAATGGATTGAGTACCGATCTCAGCTTTAACCTTTCAGACACCCAGTATCAGGAAGCCAGTGAATTTGACCTGCAAACCCAATTGCTATTTGGAACCATCGCCTACGATATCAAATCCGTCACAATCGATTTAAATTGCTACGTATCTGATGCTGATTTAGGAGGGGCTTCTTATCTAAGTTTGAGCAGTTGCGGCTCCAACTTAAGTTTCTTCGCCACTTCGTCAATTTATCTCCAAACCGGTTTTGCAAAATCCGACAAGGATTTCGATACTTTTAATGATCGGGATGCCGATGCTGACAAAATCCACCTAAGCACTTGGCTTTTTCTGGATGGTTCTCAACATTATTTATCTGTAAGTGCCGCCAGAAAAGATGAAAACGCAACTATTGATGAATTCGATTTCACTGCAAATGAATTGAAATTGAGCTGGGTAAGAGCGACTCAATTTTTTCAAAAGGAGCTGCGATTCAAACTCTCCGCCACCCAGGAAAACCGCTCTTACAAAACCATTGAAATAGACACAAATAATGGAAATGGGAACGGGAACGGGAACGGGAACGGAAATGGAAACGGAAATGGAAACGGGAACAACGGTTCTACAACAACGCCCACTTCATTTAAACGTAACGATGACAGGTTCGATATAGAAGCTGAACTAAAATACAAATTCAGCGAGAGAATTTTCGGCGAACTGGCCTACCGCCTTTCAGATACCAATTCAAATTTAGATGAAATCAGTTACGATCAAGATAGTATTGAACTGCGACTTGGAGTTCGGTTTTAGTTACAAACTTGCCTTGCCAGGAATATGAATAAATCCCTTACCATAAATTTCATCAACACCGGTTTGTCCAATGTCTGTCGCGTTACTCATTATGATTTGAGTTGCATTAGCCGTATCTGTTTCAGCAAGTAATTCTGCAAACGCGGCGGCCACGAAGGGTGCGGCGTAGGAGGTTCCTGAAGAACTTGTGAGAGCACTTCCACCATCTGCATGCGCAATGTTAACTCCGGGTGCTGCCAGATCAATGTAGGCACCTCTATTTGCTTTGAAATAAGCATGCATGGATTTGTTTACTGCGGTCACAGCCACAACCCCGTCATAGGCTGCTGGATAAGACGGCGGCGCAGTTGGGCCTTTGTTTCCCGCTGCGGCCACAACAATGATTCCTCTTTCTTGAAGTTTTTCTATGCCTATTTGCAACAAAGTATTGGGTGGCCCCGCCAAGCTCATATTGATTACCTTAACTTTGGATTGCAGCATCCAATCCATCGCCAACAGAAGGCTTTTCACTGAAGCCGCCTGACCTAGTTCGGGAGTTTCATAGAATACGCTTGCCGCAAAGAGCTTCGCCTCGGGAATTAGGCCCTCACATTGGGGTACCTGTCCGACAAGAATAGAAGCGATGGCGGTACCATGTTCAAGGGGCGCAACTAGCTCACTCTCAATAAAGCTTTTAACCTGGATATTTGCCCCATTCAGGAAAGGATGTTGGCTTTCAACCTGGGAATCGATTAGTCCTATGGGAACACTTTGCTCACCCGCCAGTGTTAAAGCCTCGCGGGGCAGCCAATATTCTTCACTGCTATTTTGACTTTCCTTTGCGGCTTGATATTCGTATAAATGATTGAGGTCACTGTTTTCTGACAAGCCGGCCAAGAGATCTTCAGGCAAATCGCCAGGGCTCCCTTTAACTTCCACCAAAACTTGCCCCAAGCCCTTAAGGGAGCTTACAGTTTTTACTTCAAGCCCTTGTTTTTTAAGGTTTTTAAGCGTTTTTTTGTCTGTTAACACCAACCATTGATCACTCAGGTGGTAAGCTCCTTCCACGGAGACCTCAAGGGTATGATTGGGGCTTTTCCCTTCGGATTTATCCGGATTCCCACCTTTACCCCAAGCTTTGGCTTTATCTGATCGAACTTCTTTCGCTCGATCTTGACCGACCAGACGCCCAGCCTTTTCAGCGGCTTTCTCTAATCCAGGTGGCAAGCCTTTTTCAAGACGCTTTTCAATTTGCTTCTCGGTGTTTTTCTCTACTTGTTGCTCAACCTTTCGGCCTACCTGCTTCTCCACTTGCTTTTCAGCTTGTTTCTCAGCACGCCGCTCTGCCGCTCGCTCAGCGCCATTCCCAACCTGGGCTAATGCATTGCCCGAAACCAGCAAAATCAGTAAAGAAGCGACACACATCGCCTTAGTTACCCACTTATGTCCCGCTTTCTTCCACATAGAGCCTAAACCTACCATAATCAATATCCGTGCTTATTGTGAGTGCGCTCAATCCTGTACTTATGCCTTGAATACGGGCCAAGTAAAATTTTTATTCCCTCAAAAGGAATAAATTTTAAAGGGTAACCGTTTACTACACAGAATAGATGATAAACCAATATGGATTCGCCGCGAGAAGTTCTCCAAAAAGAGCTGAACCGACTAAGAAAATTTGCATATTCACTGACAGGCCACCAGGCCGATGCCGATGATCTGGTACATGATCTGGCGGTAAAGGTGTTGGAAAAAGGCCTTCCCGAATATAAAGATCCAGTTCCGTGGTTAATCACGCTTTGTAAAAACTTGTGGATTGATCAATTGCGTTACCGAGAGGTGAGATCAAGACCACAGGATAACGAAAGTGACACTATTGTGGAGGAAGACGTGTTATCACCCGAAGCAGAATTAAACCTTTTGCACACTGAGAGGGTTATTAGAGGATTAAGACTCTTGCCGGAACATCAGCGCCTGGCGTTATCCATGGTGGCGATTGAAGGTATGAGCTATGCGGAAACAGCCAGAATGCTGGAGGTGCCAATTGGTACTGTCATGAGTCGCGTGGCGCGAGCGAGAGAAATTCTCCTGAAAAAATTTGGCGATAAACCCAAAGGGGTCAAGAATGAGCAGTGAAGATATTGAAATTTTATCGACCTATATGGATGGGGAACTGTCTTCTGTCGATGCTGAAATTGTGGAGCAGCGTCTTAAGCATGATGCTAACTTTCGGAAACTTTTGCAGATGTTAAGAAAGCAGGACCTTTATTTGCGCGCCTCTATAAATTCAATTGATAAGGTACCTCTAAAGCCAGAACTTGAAAGGCTTTTGGGCAGCTCAAATTTTGGCTCCAGCGACAAGGTAGTATCGATGTTTAAATACCGTCTTAAACGACTGTCCGCCTTGGGTATTTCAATTTCAGCTGCTGCACTATTATTGGTTGCTGCCTATGTGGGCTTCAATAATTATCCTGCACAATCGCCAGAAAACATTGTTCAAACTCCCATACAACTGGACAGCGCATTATCCATTTTGGTCTCTGGCCGCAGTATTTCGGTGAACGGCGAAACTTATTCTGAAAATCTGGCATTTGAACGTCAAGATGGTGTGCTCTGTAAGCACTACACGCGTACTCAAGGCGAGACAGTTAATGAAGGTGTTGCGTGTTTTGAGGGAAAAGTCTGGTTAAACCCTATTGCAGAACTGTCACTCCCTGCTAAGCCAGCGAAAGAAATGTATACCCCTGCTGGCAATACGGAATCTTCAATCAGCCAGTACATTGAAAATCAAATACAAGGTACTGCGCTCAGTGCTGAAGAAGAAAATGCAAAAATGCGAGCACTCCATTTGCACTAGAACCGAATTTTAATTGCGTCATTCCCGTCTTCACTGGTGTTCAATGGCCCTCCTTTTGATTGAACACTACGCTTAGCCCCGGTGCCCCCACCGGGGCTTTTTATTTCTACCTGCTGAATTAACCGATCGTCGACTTAAATTTGAAATACCTCAGATCCGGTATTACTTTCAACCTTATCAGGAGTATAATTTCGCTATGTTAAATCGTTATCTGCTAATCCTGCTTGCGCTCTTTGTGCTGAATGATTCCAGCCCTCAACCAACGGCTGCTGTGGATCCGGAATTATCTCAATTTGGAAATTTGAGTAGCAGCGATGACACGATATTTGATCAGCCCCGGGGGGATTCTGACGATTTTCATACAACAACGACGACTACTCTCTCCAGCGAAACATCCCAGCTACTTATAAGTCATTTTGAAAATATCAGTTCGATTAAGAACCCCGCAACCAGCAAACAAAAAATTCGCGCTCCACCTTCTCTCACTTAACACTCGATTAATCCTAAATTTTTCTAATATGCGCGCACAAATATGTGCCGTAAACGCATGTGGAGTGCAAAATGTCTAGACTGAATTTAACCATGTATGACGTACTAACTCAGGACTCACCCGATATTCTCAACGGAGAATTTGAACTCGATATTGATTCTCCTGCAATGAGCGTTTTCACAACCTGTCACGATGGAGGCCCCATGCTCCTGAACAGCGACTTACCCGCTCTCGAAGCACTTAAACTGCTCAAAGAGATGCCTAATAGACCGCATTACGTGATTAATGCACAACATCGTTTTCAAGGCGTTATTGAATTCGACAATCTTTCTTCAGAAGAATTTATTAAACGCACTGCCTACGGTTACACACGCGAGGAACTTCTGGTAGCCGACTTTATGATTCCCCGAAAATCTTTACGCGCTTTCGATGTAGAGGAACTGAAACAAGCCAAGGTAAAGGACGTGGTCGAATCTTTAGAGCATACCGGAGCAAAATATTGTCTCGCAGTAGATCGATTTCAACACTTTATTCATGGTGTAGCCTCAAGGTCAGAGATTGAACATGCATTAAATACAAAAATTAATGACCAGTCACGAAGCATTTTGCAAATGGTTAATATGAATCTTTAATTAACGCTGGCCAACAATGAGTCTCTCTCGAATAGATTGGGGCTCGTTTTTTTGTCCTTGTTGTGTATTGATACTCAGAAATCATCTTGAAAACAATCAAAAGAAATGCGAGTTACCAGACCAGCTCCCGAATCGTTGTCTTCAAGCTTTAGAACTCCACCATGTAACTCTACTATTCTGGAAACAATAGAAAAACCAAGGCCTGTTCCATAATTTTGATTATCAGAAATTCGGTAGTAGCGCTCTAGCACACGTTTTTTTTGCTCATCGTTTAAACCCGGGCCAAAGTCAATCACCTCGACAACTGCGCTTGATGCAACGACAGAAGTTCTTACAATAACTTTAGAACCTGACGGGCTGTATTTGTAAGCATTTTCCACAAGATTTCTTATTAAATTGTGCATCAGGTTTTCGTTACCCTTTATCGATGCACTCACGCCATCAACCGAAAAATCGTACTCACTAAGCGTATCCGATGGAAGTTCGGAAATTACAACTCGTGCTAAACGATGAAGATCGACTTTTTCATCAAGCACATAGTGCTTATATCCTACCAAGCGATTGAGAAACAATAATTGCTCAATGGTGTGCGACATTTTATCAATGCTGAGAATAATTTTCTTTAAACTTCCACTGGCTTCATTATCCAGTTTCCCCATCAAATCCAGATTCTGAGTGTGAACTCTCATTGCTGCCAAAGGTGTTCTCAATTCATGTGCCGCATCAGCGTTAAAACTTTTTTCCTTATCCAGCGCTACCTGTATTTGCTTTAACAAGCTATTTACTGAGGATTTAATTGGCTCCAGCTCTTTAGGCAATTCCAGATCAATTGATGACAAATCATGCGAACCTCGACCTTTTACCGCCTGTGAAAATTTTTCCAACTCTCGCATACCGTACTGAACAGAAAAAATAACAATTAACAAAATGACGATGTTAGCAACAAGCAGGGGAATGAGCTGGTCGTGAACTATCAAATCAATTAACTCGCTCCGAACCTCTTCTAACTGTGCTGTATATATCCAGGAATTGGACTTGGCCGAATAAAGAGAGAAAATATACCAAACCGAGCCACCATAATTTACTTTACTAAAACCAGGTGTTTGCGCCGAGAGAGGATATAGCGGCGCGTTCCTCGACATCATCCATAAATTTCCTTCACTGTCCCACACCTGAAACGCCAACTTTTCTTCGTAGTGATGCCCAACAGCAGAGTGTGTACTATCTGACAAAGCAGGCACATCCACAACCATGGAATTTTGTTCTTCAGGCAACAAGCCTCGCTCCAGAATGGTATCGATCATTCTGGCGAGCTGGGCTTGTTCCGCATTGAAAAGCTCTTCAATTTCTTCTGTTGCATCGTGATAAATATAAAAGACCACAACAGCATCAGTAACTAGCATTCCGCAAAAAATGAGTAAAACGATTTTTTGCCTGATTGTCATAGAGCTTTACTCATCAACATATAACCTACTCCCCTTACCGTTTTAATTGCATCAGCTCCAATTTTTTTGCGAATCTTGTGTATATGGACTTCAATGGCATTGCTTTCAATTTCATCACCCCACCCATAGGAAAGCGCTTCCAATTGCTCACGAGAGTATATTTTATCTGGATTACGAAATAGCAACTCAAGTATGGGAAATTCTCTGCGACTGAGTGATTGTTCTTGGCCATCAATAAGCAGTGTGTGATTAGAACAATTCAGGTTAACACACCCAATGGAAATAGTTTCTGAAACAATTCCGGACTTTCTTTTTACCGCTACACGTATGCGTGCTTCCAGCTCGCGAATATCAAATGGTTTGACGAGATAGTCATTAGCCCCATCATTAAACCCACTTAATTTATCTTCTATTTGATCACGCGCAGTCAAAATCAAAACAGGAAGATCAAAACCACGTGACCGTAATTTACGCAAAAGTTCCAAGCCGTCCATATCGGGTAAGCCTAAATCAAGTAAAAGCAAGTCGTAGCTTTCACTGGAAACTGCCTCTATTACCAAGCGCGCTTCACGCAACCAATTTGTGACATGCCCGAAATGCTTTAAACCGGTTACGACACCTTCTCCCAATAGTTCGTCATCTTCCACCAGTAAGATTTTCATTGTTTGCTGTCCCAAACACACCAATATTTTAAATTTTGTGCCTTCAAAAATTCTTCTGCATATTCACCTTGTAAAAGTGCCATGGTGGCGATGCAACCGGCTTGAATACATTGAGGTCCCGCCACTGTGACGGAACGTGGTGCATTCTCTACGGGCCAGCCCGTTTTTGGGTTGAGTATATGTCCGTATCGTTTTCCATTAATTGTTACTGAACGTTTGGCGTCACCACTGGTTGCCAATGCTCCTTCAAATATTTTAAGAACATGACTCGAAGCGTTTTCAAGGTAAGGATTCTCTATTCCAATGACCCAGGGTTCGTTATTTCGTTTCACCCGGGTAATCTGAATATCGCCACCGAAATTTACCACTATTGAACGCGTGTTATCAATTTCACGACAACACTGCGCCACCCTATTCACGGCGTATTCCTTACCAATTCCGCCAAAATCAATCTCCATACCGGCTGGCATTTGAATGTATTTCGGACCAAAATCGACTTTTTGCCAACCCACCTTCTCTATCAGAGATGCAATGACCTTTTCATCTGGCAAGTCTCTGGTTTTATCAAATCGCCAAGCCTGCCTTAATATTCCGGAAGTGATATCGAACAAGCCATCTGAAGCGGAATAACACTCATTGGCAAATTCCAACAAGTGAAAACACTCCTCATCAATGACAACGCGCTTCCCTTTGGCGTTGTTAATTTGGTAACACAAATTGTCGTTTTTATAGCGGCTAAACTTACTTTCTATACGAAGGGCTTCTGCAAAAGCCACCTCGGCAAGCTTTTGAACGAGGGAATCATTGGGGTTAGAGGCATTTTCAATGAGCAACTCACAAGGACTCGCCATCGAAAAAAATGAGATTCTATGAAAATCAACGCCCTGTTCGATACAGGGCGATGTTTGTTTTTGCATAATAGATGCGCGACACCGAGTTCAACTTTTAAAAACTATAGTTGAATTGTAACAATAAGGCATCTACATCGGGATACAATTCTAACCCTTCCAACTCTGGCAAATCTGCATTTAGATCTCCTTTAGAGGTTTGCAGATAGTATTCCAAGCGAAGGGCAAATGTATTTCCGCTGTGCAATTTTTTGCCGTATTTTATTCCCACCGTGTATGCCGTTAATTCGCCTATTCGATAATCTGCACTGACGAATTCTGGCAGGGGCTCACTATCCAAAATATAACGTTGATAGAAATCCGCTGCAGCTTGGGAATAGACACGGAAATGCGGCTGTAGATAACTTGCATCACTCATTGGAATTCTATAACGCCCTTCCAATGTGTGCGCACTCAGCCCCCAATCATCATCAGAGAAACGATATGACAAATCCAGCACGCCACTACTTAAATAATACTTGGATTGCGCGAATAAAAAGTTTTTGCTGCGTGTTTCAGGTCGATTTTCATAGTGGTGACCGAGCGCTAAACCACTGGCATCGACACGCGTCACCACTTTAAAGGGATCAGTTAAATACCCATCCACTTCCGATATACCCATATTAAATTGCATTATCCAATTGCGATTCATCACTTGTGAGACGCCTAGAATTAAATCGAGGGTATCTTTAGACTCATCCTTAGCTGAACGTGTTGCGTCAAATGCAGTTTGAAAAGCCGATTCACTCGGGTACTGACCTGTGTTGATAACCATTTCTGAAAGAGGAACCGGTATTCCACCTTCAGGTCCAATCGAATCGGCTGCATAGGAAAAGCCCAGGGAAAGTGTCGTATTATTGCGATTAAAATCTCGAGCAAAAGAGCCATTCACTGCAACGGAGGTGTAATCGTACTCGTTGGAAAAATGGAGCCCGCCACTTAGGGTATTTTCTTCGCCAAAAGGCTGTGTCCATTGAGCATTTAATTGCACACGTGTGTCATGAAAGGTGTCGTCGAGCGGCGTTTCACCTACTGATACTTCAAACTGGCCGTTACCGGAGGGTCGCGTAAAAGTTTGAACCTGGTTTTGCGGCAACGCACCGTTGGCAGATGCGCCGGTTAAGGCGTCGACAACCAATTTACCCGAAAATAAATGTTCTTCACCAAAATCTTTTGAAGCCTGCACCACACCTTCCGCAGCGCTCACGCGATCCACTTCGCTGTAGATCAACACTGCAGTATCGAAATTCCAGGCATCGTCTTCTCCTGAAGCCTGGGTAGGCGCGCCAATCAAACTGCAGGCCGCCGCAGACAGTAGACCACTTACATTTTTAAAGCGCTTATTTAATTGCATCCGCAACCTCCACCAGCATACGCTCTACCACCACTTGACCCTTCCTTGGAAAAATAAACATGGTCGTCAAGACCAAGATCTATACCTTCAGAATCCAGGCTCATTTCTGGTTTGGCCAACACATCGCGCTCCCACGGTTCAACACCTAAGTGACTACAGGCGCAAATCGCACTCACACAAAAAATCAGCATCACTATTCTCAATGCGTACCTACTCACTCGCTGCCTCCAATTTTTCGCTTATTAGCAAAGAAATTTCTTTTTCATAGTCCACGATTTTCTTCTGATAAAAACCGGTATGCATAAACCGAATATCGCCATTTCGATCAATCAAAAAACTACTGGGCATGCCTAGCACTTTATATTGCTTGGCAATATCGCCAGATTCATCAAATAAAATATTAAATTTTGCTGGCACTTGTTTTAGAAATTCATCAGCGAGCTGACGTTCTTTGTCAACATTCACCGCAATTACAACAAAATCATCTTCAGGGTATTTCTCTGATAGATTATTCATCCATGGAAAGGAGCGGCGACAAGGGCTACACCACGAAGCCCAAAAATCAATGTAGATGACTTTGTTGTGAAGATCTGAAAGCCTGCCTGAAAAGCTTGGCGTGGAAATTTTAAAGTCTGGTGCTGGCCCTGCACTCACCACAACAGACGTTAATATGGAAGCAAATAAGAAATATCGAATTAGACTGATCATAGACCGCTCGCTAGTACTGCACATTTACAGCGTAACAAGTCAGCCTTAAGGATTTCTTAAGTGGAAACTGGTGCCTGACTCCTGCGCGCCACCTTGGCAACCAATATGGATATCAATACCCCGAATATGACATAGCCCAGTTCCGATTCAGTGATCTTTAAGGGATGACACCTTAGCCCTTAAATCCGGCGAAACCGCTTTCTCCCCTTTTCAGTATCCCTTGCTACTGAGGGAATTAGCCACTACAGGACTTAGCTACTTCAGGAAAGTGTGGATTTCTTACTGCCTTCATTGTTGAGCGATTGATCAATTTGAAATAGACTGCGCGTCTTTGCTTTTAAACGCGCAGGGGCCGAATTTGGCCTGTCGGATGCATTTTTCAACGACCGCGTGGAGAGCTAGCGACCTAAAAATAGAAGTTAATAGATAACAATGAACTCCAAAACAGACAAGATATCTCCCGTGCTTATTGCTGGCGGAGGCATTGGCGGCCTAGCCGTCGCACTGACCTTACATCAAATTGGCGTACCTTGCCTGGTACTTGAGTCCGTCGCCGAACTTAAACCCTTGGGTGTAGGTATTAATCTTCAGCCTAATGCTGTGAGAGAGCTTTTCGAGCTTGGATTAGGCGCTAAAGAGCTCGAAAGTGCGGGTATTCCTACCAAGGAATGGGTGCTTGTGGGCTTAAATGGAAAAGAAGTCTACGCTGAACCACGCGGACTGGATGCCGGTTATAAGTGGCCCCAATATTCAGTACACCGCGGAGAATTGCAGATGCTGCTGTATCGAACAGCAGTAGAACGCCTGGGCGCGGACGCAATCCTTACCGGGCACCGAGTGAAAGGCTATCAAAATCACGCTGATGGAAACGGCATTACCGCTTTTGTCGAAACCCGGGATGGTGAGAATCTTGAAATAGCGGGCTCTCTGCTGATCGCTGCAGATGGATTACACTCCGCCGTGCGAGCACAAATGCATCCCACACAGCCGCCCATACACTGGGGCGGCGCAATTATGTGGCGAGGCACCACTCAAGGCATTCCCATGCGTACCGAAGCCTCATTTATAGGTTTTGGTACCCACCATCACCGCGTCGTTTTCTACCCCATTTCAAAAGCAGATCCCCAGACAAAGCTAGCTACTATCAATTGGATAGCGGAAATCACCGTTGATAATTCAAGCGGCCTGCATGATGGTGATTGGAACCAACAGGTGGATCCTGAAAAATTTATCCACCACTTTGACGATTGGAAATTTGACTGGATTGATGTTCCCGCGATGCTTGCCGGCGCCGAGTCGGTGTATGAATACCCTATGATTGACAGAGACCCGGTTCCAACCTGGCTCGATGGTAATGCTGTGTTGTTGGGTGATGCAGCTCATGTGATGTACCCAACCGGCTCCAACGGAGCCAGCCAGGCTATTGTGGATGCCAGAGTGCTTGGTGCTGCTTTGGTGGAACACGGACTGAATAACCAAGCCCTGAAAGCCTACAATGATTTGCTATGTCCGAGTATTTCTGAACTTATCTTGCGCAACCGCGGAGCCGGACCATTTGGTTTGCTGAATATGCTGGACGAGCGCTGTGGCGGCGTATTTGAAAATATTGATGAGGTGATACCGGCTAAAGAACGGGACGAGTTCATGGGAAATTACAAAGCGGCAGCTGGGTTTGCGATTGAACAACTCAATTCAGCCCCCTCGTTAATTGCCAAAGATGCGCGTGTTGATTTGGAAAAAAAAATTGTGCCTGAAGCGCAATTTGTTTTAGCCTAATTTAGTGTGATGCTGCAACACTTCGTTTTTCTAAAATACCAGCCCAACACCAAAGTGGAACACATACAGCACTTTAAAAATAAAATGCTGGCGCTGAAGGCTTCAATCGGTGAGCTTGTTGAAATAGAAGTCGGCCTTGATGAATTACATGATGCACGCAGCTGGGATGTAGTCCTTGTTATGCAGTTCCAAACAGTTGATGATTTACGAGCTTATCAAAAACATCCCGAACACCAATCAGTCATGAAATTTAATGATCCTTTTGTAGCTGATATCGCTTCCGTAGATTTTAATAAGTAAAACATAATAAGCCGGCCTTACTGCATACTCATTAAGCCACTTTCGCGCAAATAATCTTCGTGCTTTTTCATCATATCAATGCGCTTTTGGACACCGCTGCGAATTTTAGTGAGTCTTAATCGTAAATCATCTTCTGAAATGGTATCCGCCACAGGATGATAACTTTTTGGTTCTATGCCCTGCCCTTTCAAAACCGCAAACCAACTCACATCTTTAAACAGCGACTCATTAGTTGCCATAACTTCACCTCGACTTTCAAATAACTCAAGTGAGGCCTGTAGAGATTCAGGAATCTCCATATTTTTTACATATTGCCAAAATGGCGTATCTTCCCTGTTAGTTACTTTATAGTGCGCGATCAAAAAGTCTTTTACTTCGGTGTACTCCATCTCCATTTCTCTATTGAATCGCTCAACCAGCAAATCATTGATATGATCTTTAGGAAACATTGCGAGTAATTTAAACACCGCACGCTGAATCAAATGAATACTGGTTGATTCAAGTGGCTCAAGAAACCCGCTAGCCAAACCTATTGCCACGCAGTTCTTTACCCAACATTGCTTTCTCATCCCGGTCAAAAATTTAATGACCCGCGGTTCAGCCAGGGCTTTGCCATCCAGGTTGTTCATCAACTTTGAAGTGGCTTCATCGTCGCTGATGTAATCATCGCAATACACGTAGCCATTACCGGTTCGATGTTGCAAGGGAATGCGCCACTGCCACCCCTCTTCTCTTGCCGTTGATCGCGTAAACGGCACAATTTCATCCGCTTTTTCGCAAGGAACCGCAACTGCACTATTCATAGGCAACCAACGACTCCAATCTTCGTAAGCCGTTTGGTAGATTTGTTCGATAATCAAGCCGCGAAATCCAGAACAATCTACAAAAATATCGCCTTCGATTAGCTGGCCATTTTCAAGTTTAATTGCATCAATAAATCCACTTTCTTTGTTCTGAATGACATCAACAATTTTACCTTCGACTCGCTTTGCTCCGCGGTTTTCCGCATACTTTCTAAGAAATTTCGCGTACAAAGAGGCATCAAATTGATAAGCATAATTGATATTAGGCATGAGTTTTTGCCCCATCGACGCGTGATCTACACGCATAAAACGACCCACACCCGCCGCAGCTGACTCAGCATTAAATGCTGCGATCTCAAGTTTTCCGCCAACTTGATGCCAACGCATCCAATGATGCATAAAGCTGACTCCATCCATATCTACGCCATATTTTCCAAAAGGATGAAAATATTTATGCCCCACCTCTTTCCAATTAATGAATTCAATACCGAGCTTAAAAGTCGCTTTGGTTTCCCTTATAAATTCATCTTCATTCAAACCCAAACTATCATTAAAAAAGGAAATGAGCGGGATGGTCGCCTCGCCAACGCCAACAGAGCCAATCTCCTGTGATTCAACAAGCGTAATATCGTATATTTCTGTGCCCAAAGAATTTGAAAGAGACGCGGCTGTCATCCACCCAGCTGTTCCTCCCCCAACAATAACAATCTTGTTGATTTTATTTTTCATTTTTTCTAACCGAAAATAATTTAATATTCTAAATATGTAATTCCATATAGGAATCCATCGAAGGCATTTCGCCAACCAACTCGCCAATATATTTTAGCATGGCCTGAAAATGCTGAATTTGTTCCTGCTCCCCTATTCCATCAACCAGAGGACTATAGGATTTTGGAATTAATCCATGCCCAACAAAAATAGCCGCCCAATTTTCATCAAAAAATGTTTCATCTTCGTAACGTGCTATTTTTCCAGTTTTAGAAAACAATTCAATTTTGTGTTGTAAACTTTCAGGCTCTGCAATATCTCGACAACGCGCCCAAAAATATTCGCGATATCGTTTATTAAGTTTGTAATGCGCCGACTGAAAATCTCTGATATTTTCAACGTAAGCATTCATCTTTCGATTATATACCGCAGATTCTGGCATGATGTTTTTCGTGCGAGGAAAAAGTGAGACTAAATTACTTAAGCCCAGATGCAGCATACGCAATTGACTTGCGTCCATCGGCTCAAGTTTCGCAAAGGACTCACCAACCGCTAAACAATTGCCTACCCAAGCATTTTTTCTTTTTCCCGCTTCAAAATCTGTCAATACGACGTCTTCCATTTTCATCCCACTGATGACGGATATCGCATTGATTGTATCTTCTTCGGTACCATATTCAGAAGCAAACATCGCAGTCACAGCACTTTTTCCGAGCAGAGGGCAGATACTAACCCAACCGTAACTGAAAGCTGACACCTGAGAATAAGCTGGAAGTGGCTTTAATTCATTTGCTTTGGCAACCAACAGTTTGTCCGCAATAAACCAGTCTTTCCATGACTCGTAATTATTATCTTCCATCTGCTTGATAAGCAATGCCTGGTCTCCAGTAGCATCAATAAAAAAATCGCCCTGAACTTCTTCGCCTCCCGGCAAAATAAGTGCCTCTAACATACCCTTGTCATTTTTTCTTAAATTCACACCAGGCGCCTGCTTATGCTTGACGCCTAAAGACTTGGCTGATTTCGCAATGGTACTAATGTATTCCAGCGCAGAAAAATTGTAGCCTTTGGTTGCAGACGAAAAGCTGCGAGAATTTCCATTGTGTAAAACAAAGCAACCTTGTTTGGCCGCCACCGCACCTAGTGAAAAATTTTCCAAGGGTACATTTAAGCCTAAACTCTGTGCCTTAATCCAATATTGCAAAAAATCTACGTCATTTATCTTGGCGCCCTGAGTATCGTAGGCGTGAATAAATGGCGGTGCCGCGCCAGACCAATTAGAAAATCGCTGTCCAAACGAATACATACCGGAGCTAATATTTAAAAGCTTTCTTTCATCCAGCCCCAAAGAGTCGTGCAAGGCTTTCATCGATGGCAGGGTCGTTATTGAATCGTGAACTGTGATATTCGTCGGCAATTCAACCAGCTCTATTTCAATACCTTCATTTAGACGCGAAAAAGCCAGCATCGACATTAATGCTGTCAACCATGCGTCAGCGTCTCGACCAAGAATAACGATTTTCTTTATTTGATCGCTCAATTCACGCCCCCCGCACAATAGTGCCGGATAAACTCATCATGCATTGATATCATCTGGACTCTTTGTTGGATGTCATTTGCTATTGAATCCAGTTTGTTTTGAATGTTTTCTGTTTCACTTCCGCTAAAACAGGGATTATAGCCTCCAGGCTGAAGTCCCTGACCGACAAAAACACTTATCCAGCTTGCAGGCGAAAACAAACCATAATGATAATCTTCAACAAATGCTCGATGTTCAAATAAAAACAATTTTTCCTTCAAGCTGTCGGGGATATCGATCGTTTTATAATGACGCCAAAAGTCAGAATCCTCACGCTGACTGAGGTGATAGTGCAAGATTAAAAAGTCGCGTACTCGCTCGAATTCAATATCAAGTAACCTGTTGTATTCCCTGATCAAAACAGGATCGTTAAGGTCAGCAGAAAACACCTCGATAAACCTCATAACAGCCATTTGAATAAGATATAAGCTCGTCGATTCAAGTGGCTCCAAAAATCCACCGGCTAAACCCACTGCCAAACAGTTCTTATGCCAGGAAAATTTCCTCTTACCTGCTTTTAATTGAATAAAATTTGGGTCAGCTAAAGGTTTTGCACTTAGGTTATCCTGGAGTGTTTTGTAGGCACCTTCATTATCAACAAAATCACTGCAATAAACATAGCCGTTACCGGTGCGATGTTGCAGGGGAATATTCCATTTCCACCCTGCATCTAATGCGCTTGCGCGAGTGTAAGGTCGCAGTGTTTCATCAGATTCACTGGGTATAGCAACCGCTCGATCACAAGGTAACCATTTGGACCAGCTCTCAAAAGGAATATTCAAAGTTTTTTCCATGAGAAGCGAGGAAAACCCGGAACAGTCTATAAAGAAATCCCCACCAACGACTTGGCCAGATTCAAGTTTCAACGAGCTGATCGCGCCGGTGTTATTATCGGTATTGACTTCAACTACCTTTCCTTCAACTCGTTTTAATAAGTTGCCGGTAAATTTTTTACGCAAATATGCTGCATAAGCACTTGCATCCAAGTGGTAGGCATAAGAATAAGTTGACGAGATCAACTCAGGATTTTCGTCAGGAAATGAAAAACGTTTCGCTCGACTGAGCTGAATCGCATAAGAATAAGCTTCTAGAGGTTTTGCTTTCTGTTCTTGATTCAAGCGCACCCAGTACTGCAAAAAATCGACACCGCCAGATTTTGGCCCATAAGTGCCAAAGGGATGAATATATCGTGAATCCAGCTTGCCCCAATTTTCAAACTCAATGCCCAGTTTGAACGTGGCATTTGTTGCTCGCATCATATCGGCTTCATCAACACCAATATAATCGTTGAACTCTTTAATTTGCGGCAGAGTCGCCTCACCCACACCAATCGTGCCAATTTCATCGCTTTCAATTAAAACCACTTCAGAAATCGCTGATTTGCATTTGCTCGCCAGCGCGGATGCAAACATCCAGCCAGCGGTGCCACCACCCAATATAACTACTGAGATTTTTTCCGACATCTTAATATTCCAGAAAAAAAAATGCGCTACTATGGGAATAGCAGCGCATATTCGATTTCACTAACCGAAAATCGATTAGAACTTAAAGCGGAACTGCAAAGTATAACGACGGTCGTTTTGGAACCACGCATTTGGCATACGCAATCCACCAGCGCTGGCATTACTGACTTGCTGCTCCAGGTAAGTCTCAGTATTCAACAAATTACTACCTTGGAAGCTAATGTCCAAATAATCCGTTGCTGAGTACTTGATAGAACCGTCCAAGTGCGCTTCATCGTTATTCCAAATTGGATAGGCAACACAACAATCGATTGCCGTAACCATATATTCAGAACGCCAGTTATACGCTAAGCGCGCCGCCCACTTACCTTTTTCAAACATACCAACCAGGTTATAGGCTTCGTCGGACAGACCTTCCAGACGATTTACCTCAACCGTATCAGGTGCTTGACCAGTAATAGTTGAAGAATCGCCAGAGACGTTGTTGACATTACTGTTGGTAATACCCTTGTTATCAATGTAGGTGTAGTTTGCTTGAACCCCAAGGCCATCAAAAGGTTCAGGCAAGAAGTCAAAGAAGCGCTGGAACGAAACTTCAAAGCCCTGAATCTCTGCACCCTCACCGTTAAGCGGTCGACCGACGTCAGTCTGACGAGTGACGCCATTGTTAGTGTAATTTTCGTAGACTCTTCCTTGCTGAATGTAATCATCAAACTGTTTGATAAACCCTGCCAGCGTTAGAGAACCCACATCCGCAAAATAGTACTCAATAGAAATATCAGCTTGCGTAGCCACAATTGGGGCCAAGCGCGGGTTCTGTGCTCCACCGCTGTAGAAAACAGACGCACCAACAATATCTCCATTTCCATCTTTCACCCACAAAGGATCATTTGGATCACTTTCATCCGGCAACGATGAACCTATACCCAGATAATTTCTCATATTACCAATATCAGGTCTGCTCATCGCCTTAGATATTGCAATTCGCCCTACCCATTCATCGGTAAAATCCATTTTAAAGTTAAAGCTTGGAAGAATATGGTTATGTGTCTCCACTACCGTACTCAGATGGTCGGCACCATTCATAAATGCCACATCATCAGGATCGAGATAACATCCCAATGAGTTTGGAACTGCCCTTAAAACAGGCGTACTGCCTGGGTCATTAGGATCTGAAGGCACCATAACTCCAGTTTCACAACCCAAATTAGCACGAGTTGGGTCAGTTACCCTCTCAAATTCTCCAGGACTACCTGCAACCGGCTCCATGGTGAAAAAATACTCGTCGCCTAACCGTGGGTAAGTTACACCACCAGAACTCGCATTTTCCGTTCTTACCCAACGAACACCGATGTTACCGGAATACGGAATACCAAAGAGTTCTGCACTGTCACCACCGAAGTTCAATTGAACGTAGGCTGCTGTTGTTTTTTCACTTACATCAACCAGCTCAGCAGGGGTGAAACAGGTTCCGGGAGTTTCACCGGCTCTGCCACCTTCATTGGAACAAATGGGATCCCAAGCGTTGTTATTGCCGAATAACGCTGTAGAAGACAACGTTGAATTCATTAACTCCCGGTCTTGCAAATAAGACATCGTCGGGAAAACAAATTCATTAACATTCAGATCATGATAGGGAACATCAAATTCGCGAGTTTCATACATACCCCACGGATAACCGCTAAACGATCCATTTGGCAAGTGATTATTAATATTGAAATAAGGTGCCTGATTACTCGTCCAAGTATTGGCTACGTTGGCCCAGTTATAATTTGCCCAGCCTACAACTTGTTCGCGATCTGCATAACGAGCACCTACTTTGACAGACTCAAAATAACCATTGTCAATATCAAACTCAAAGTCTGTGCGGAATGAAACCTGATCGCCCTCACTGTCTTCAAGATGATCCATAATATATTTCAAATAATAATTACTTGGATTTGACCAATTTCCTTGCGAAAAATTAACATTTGGGGGGGCCAATAAGTCTAAAGCTGGTCTACCACCGCGCATATCAATAGTCGTCTTCGCGAAACTTGCATAGCCCACTTCCATATCGTAATTATCAACTTCTGAGTCTACGTACTGTAGATCAAAATTTGCACGAATCGAATCAGTGATGGACCATTTAAGATTCATACCTAAATCCTGGGTCATATTCTCATTGTTGTTTGATCTTGATGTGGTATTCAGATCAATACCACGAACACTTGCCGGGTAAGGGCAATCCGCCCCACTACCATCCCAACCATTATCTTCTCGACCGTAACACGGATACACAAAAGGTTCGCCTGTGTCATTGTTGACCCCATAACCACGTGCATCATCCAAAGTTTGGCCCCACCAACCTACTCCAGTGACAACAGTTCCATATTGAAATAAACCTTGATCATCAAAAACAAAATCCCCAGAGTCAGGATCAGGTTGGGGATTGCTGTCTCCAGGAGGAACTTCGAAGAAAACACTCTGACTGAACGACAAATCTGCAGGAAGAACCTGCACAATGTACTCTTCCCATGCATTGTCATACTCAGATCTGTTGTACTGTGTTGTAAATACGACTGTCTCATCAAGGTTCTGCCACTGAAATGCCAAAGCTACACCTTTGCGTGTACGATCATAGAGGTTATCCCGCATAAATACCGATGCTGGAATATACGCATAATCGTCGTCATCAATGACTCCATCCCCATTGATTTCAAATTGACCACGGAAGCGGTTCATTCGATAAAGCTGGTTACCCTGGGATCGGGTTGAAACCTTTGAATAGGCCAAGTTAGCTAAAAAGCCGATCTCACCACCACTGGTTTCCCATCGGTTGCTATAAAGCGCCGAGGCTTCAGGTGTGATATCTTCTGACAAATCGCCGTAGTTGCCACTTAAGGTAAGGGCAATCATTTCACCGTCCTGGTCGAAAGGCACACGAGTACGCATATTGACGGTACCGGCAATACCCCCTTCAATCAGTTCGGCCATCTGGTTTTTGTATGTATCAACACCAGACATCAATTCCGGAGACACGTCCCCCCAGCTCAAACCACGTGAAGAGTTTGCACTGAATGAATCGCGACCATTAAATTCGGTTCTCACCTGGTTCAATCCACGCACAACTACCCCAGAAGGTTCGGCAGAAAAGTGCGCCGTATCTGAACTTGCGGCGAAGCGGTTTACGGTAATACCCGCGACACGTTGCAAGGCTTCAGCAACGGATTTATCCGGAAAGGATCCCAGCTCTTTCGCCGTAATCGAATCCACAATCGTTGCAGAATCACGTTTAATATCCTGTGCAGTTTTCAATGACTGGCGCATGCCTGTCACGATAACCTCCTCCAGAATCTCACTTTGCTCTTCACCAGAGCTGGCTTCATCTTGAGCGAGCACTTGAGTAGCCGAGGCACTTGCGATAGCAAGCATCAGGGCGTAACTCTTTTTGCGAGCCCACAGGGAATCCTTACCTGTTGATATAGGTTTTTTGGTTTTAGACACTTAGATGTCCTCCCATAGAAGTATTTTTATGTTTAGCTAAATCTTTTTTATTTTTTCTTTCAGATACAAAGGTTTAGAAGCCTCTGATCACTGAAACTTTCCATATTGAGAGTTGATATATGCTTTTCTGATCTCAATGTTATTCTTATTTACAGTTTCCAGCCCTAGTCTGAAATTACAAAACCTAAAGACACAGATTTCAAATATCGATGCCAATAATATCGATTTAATGCGAACTTGCAATAGCCACACTTGTATATCTCACAGCTATTTTATTCCGAAATAAGCTCAATCGTATCACAGCCAAAGTCATTCTTGGGGCTAAACCGCCCTTAGGATGTAACCGGTTACCTATCGGTATGGTTTGTTAGCCGCGCCAAACTATATTTTTCATCGCTTTAACAAGCTTGACCAAATTGTGTTTTTAACAAATTGCTGGAATATTTTTCGGGCAGGGCAAACAAAAAACGCCCCGACTCGTTCGAATCGGGGCGTTCTGAATTAAAGCCTGACGATGACCTACTCTCACATGGCGAAACGCCACACTACCATCGGCGATGCATCGTTTCACGTCTGAGTTCGGGATGGAGTCAGGTGGTTCCAATGCTCTATTGTCGTCAGGCAAACCGTTTTGTCAGTGCTGAGCGCGTCAACACCAACCAATACTGGGGTCGTCCTGTTTGTGTTCCTGAAAAGGGAAAGCCAAAGTAGTTGTCTGAGTCACTGACTGTGTCTGTTTCAATCATGTCCGATCGTTATGAAGTCTTCTGTCTTCACGGTTCTTCAACCGTGTGAACACACTTCGCTTCGATCTTTCTGTCGTCACTGTTTGATTCTGTGCTGTCTTTCTTGTGTCGCTTCAAACCATCTCTGTTATATGGTCAAGCCTCACGGGCAATTAGTATCGGTTAGCTCAACGCCTCACAGCGCTTCCACACCCGACCTATCAACGTCCTGGTCTTGAACGGCCCTTCAGGGACTTAAAGTCCAGGGAAAGCTTATCTTGAAGGAGGCTTCCCGCTTAGATGCTTTCAGCGGTTATCCCGTCCGAACATAGCTACCGGGCAATGCGTCTGGCGACACAACCCGAACACCAGAGGTTCGTTCACTCCGGTCCTCTCGTACTAGGAGCAACTCTTCTCAACTTTCCAACGCCCACGGCAGATAGGGACCGAACTGTCTCACGACGTTCTAAACCCAGCTCGCGTACCACTTTAAATGGCGAACAGCCATACCCTTGGGACCGGCTTCAGCCCCAGGATGT
>JBNKVX010000051.1:0-25128 GCA_050299435.1 Cellvibrionaceae bacterium
GGCTACCGTCCCCAGTTTTACTTCCGTACCACGGATGTGACCGGTGCGTGTGAACTGCCTGAAGGTGTTGAAATGGTCATGCCTGGCGATAACATCCAGATGGTCGTGACCCTGATCAACCCGATTGCGATGGAAGACGGCTTGCGCTTTGCGATTCGTGAAGGTGGCCGAACTGTCGGTGCAGGTGTTGTTGCGAAAGTGATTGAGTAAGTTTTTAACGAAAGTAAGCTAACGAAAAAAGGCCGCTCATCGAGCGGCCTTTTTTCGTACAGAGTATTGTTACGCCAAAATTTTGCGGCGAGAAATTCCTACACAAACTAAGCCAATCAGCATCAAAGCAATTGTGCCGGGTTCTGGAACGTCGGCAAATACGAAATCAAATACCAGGACTGAATCAATCGTACGTCCACCACTTTGCATATCCAGGGTAAAACTGTTTGCAGAGGAGCTGAAGTTGTCCACAATTCCGCCGTAAAAGCCTGTATTGGAAGAGATGACCACATCAAGAATCTCGGTATCAAAACCCGCAAAGACATAATCACCAAAACCACCCCAACCTACAAGGTTAGTGTCAGTAATGGTAAGTTGAGTATCGCTGAAATCAAAATTGAGATAATCTGAATCACCGATAACTCAACCGATTAAGAGAACTGTAAAACGCGTAAAGCAGCGTTGACAAGGCGGGGCAGAAAGTCACCGGAACTGTCAGTATTGGTTAAAGAGAATTTTTTATTGTTCAGTGATAAGCGTCAATTCGCTTACACAAGTCATCCATTTCTTCCAGAGCCAAAGCCAGAGTGTCGGTGTTTTGGCTTTCATAATTTGCCCATTTGCGAGCAATCTCATTCAAAAGAGTACTTGCCTCTGTTAATTCCTGCGTATCCAGACTGAGTGCTATTTCAACTTTGGAGAGACGCATGAGCTTTTCAGCGTGCGAAAGTCCTTCTTCGAGCAAGTGTAATGCGGAATTTTTATAGCGAAGACTGGTCAGTTCGTTTTCATCCAGCGTTTCGCTCAACACCCAAAGCACTCGTAGATACGCATCGATCATTTCGCCCGTCGCATCGAGCAAATGGCTGGTTTCAAGATCCAAACAGTTTGCCTCCAGCTTTTGAACGCGCTTTGCGAGTTCATGATCGACCGTAAGCAGTTTAGTCCAATGGTGAGAAAAACTGCCCAAGGACTGTCGTTTAAGCTCGCTGTGAACTTTAATTTCAGCCACTTTGTCCTTTAATTCTTGTAGCACAACAGTACTACTTGTTAACCATTCATTACGAC
This sequence comes from Cellvibrionaceae bacterium, assembly GCA_050299435.1. Taxonomy (GTDB): domain Bacteria; phylum Pseudomonadota; class Gammaproteobacteria; order Pseudomonadales; family Cellvibrionaceae; genus 1162T-S-0a-05. The sequence continues at coordinate 1,279 of JBNKVX010000051.1, forward strand.
TTAGTGGGAAAATCTCAACGCCAGCTCTTTTCAGAAATTCATAGTCATCTGTACTATGTGCAGCTTGAAATCCCTCTGAAAACCCGATCAAGTCCACAGCCAGGATATGCTTATCAAATTCAAGAACGATATCCATCTTCAAGCCGGCGAGAGAATAGTGCAGGATGCTGCGTAGCCCCAACGCTTGACAGCTTTCTAAAAATGCTTTGAGGACTTCATCCTGAATTGGCTGTGTATGAACAAGATCCTGATGGGTATGTGAAAGAAAATGTAAATAGCGCGCAAGTAGACAATCTCCTTTCAGTGAAGACATTTGAAAAGAAGTAAATACATGTTGCCGGGAACGTGCGCGTGTTACAGCTACATTGAAGGCATCTGGACGGTTTAACCAGCTCATTGTGCTACTGAGAGTCGTATCATCTACTGCACAGGAAAGAAGAATAATGTCACGTTCCTCTCCCTGGAATTGATAGGCCGTGCCCGCGCGAATTTTGAAATGCAAACGATCTTCAGCACTTATTCTCCTTGTAATTAAGGTTTCCAGATAATCCGCCTGAGCACGAAAAAAACTGACAACACCAATACTTGAACGGTATTTTTCCGGTAGTTGAGATTGCTCTTGGATCAAAGACTGAATTTTTTCCAGTACTGAATCTGCTTCCTTACGGTTTACGCCACCAACTTGTTTTCCATTGCAAACGTGAATTTCGCAGGCGCGTTCGTTGGCGTTGCCAGGCAACTGTCGCATTAACTTCAGACGTGAGGCATAAAATTCGCGATTACTGAATTGAATAATGGGCGGTAAGCTGCGGAAATGCTCATCCAATAAGGTGACCTTTTGTTGTCTTTCGATAATTTGATCTGCCAAGTCAATCATGCTGTGGTCGCGGTAACTTACTGGAACTTGTTCTTCTTCCAGTTTGAATTTTGACATAAGATTGTGTTGTCGTGCCCGCGACAAAAAACTGAAATGACGAAGCTGTTGAGTATCACCGACGACTACAGCTCGTTTTGCGCGATACAGTGCTGGTAGGCAACTTGCAACGTCGCAGTGTGTGGCTTCATCGAGTATGACTAGATCAAATAGTTCGCGTTTAAGTGGAAGAGCCTTGTGGAGCGATTCCAAAGAGCACACCCAAACGGGAAGAGCCTTGAGAAGTAATCCAAAATCGAGGTTCTCCCAGTATTTGTCCTGATATTCGGAGCTGCGTGCTCCTAGGGCTTTTCGGAAAAACTTGAGTTGCTTGCGGTGCTTGTTTGCAAGATGATGAATCTTGTTATTGAATATTTGATTAATATATCTTGCAAGTAAAGCTTCATATTCATTATCGAGATTCTGTAGTTTCGAAAATTCCTTAGAAAGCGTTCTATCAAAGGCTTTATTGCGCCCAAGTGTATCTGCTTGCATTCTCGCTTGCAGCCTGCGCTGCAATTTCTTTCGCAGCTTTTGGGCAGCCTTTAATTGAGGCTTCCAGCTTTTTTCTTTTTGATGAAATAACTGACCTTGAGCAAGAGCATCTATAAATAATTTGAGTCGCTTGAGATGATCCTTTGCGCCCGCCCTCACCAAAGCAGTTGCATTTAACCCCAGATCCTCCACCAATTTATCGCGAACGACGTCCACAGCATGTTCGCTGCGGGCAACGATCAAAACGCTTTCTTTCGCCATAAAACGTTCAAGCGCGATACTTGCTATTGTGTAGCTCTTTCCGCAACCGGGTGGACCATTTATAAGTGATAGTGGAAAGCTGGCAGCATTTTCCAGAGCACGCTTTTGAGCTTGACTGAGCGAACCCGGTAAACGTTCGTGGCTACAAGAGAGTCGCCCAAAAAACTGATCCAGATAAAAATTGATGTTGTTTGAAGGTTTGGAAAAGACGAGGAGGGCGGAGCTTTGTTTGCTGCGTGACGCAATGGTATTGAGTTCATCAAGAATTCCGCGACTTGCAGCAGATCTCGGAAAAAGTGCCAGCGCAAGACCGTTTTGAACCAAACCATGTTCTTCAAAATAAGCAATCCGGTCTTTGTTTCCGGTGAACCAACCAGGCTCAATCTGTAAAGTAAGTCGTGAGCCTAGACTGTTAAAAAGTGCATTCAGGTTGGGTAAGGTTTGATTATACTTCAAGCCTCCCAGTGCATTGTCAAGCTCATCCTGGTAGTCGCGTCCTGAAAAGAAAGTGTCCAGGAACGAATAATTGAGTCGTTTACTCTCGGGTTGAATAGTCAGCCTGAAAGTACTGTCCTGCTTTTCAAGCACAGCCTCATAAAGAAATAGGGGGGCGCAAAGATTTTGACGTTTATTCCTGTTCTTATTATTAGAAAAATGACCGCAAGTTTCCTGGGTAAAAGTGCAAAAGTGTTGACCTATTAGAAGATGTTTTTCCCTGCGCCATTTAGCTATCGCATTGTGAAGTGAATCGACGCCAGAAAATTGAAGGTTCAGAGCTCCTGTTTCAAATAATATTGTCGCATCACTCTCAGTAAAAAATTGCGTAAATTCGCACTGACCGGAAAAAATATCGAGGAAACTTTTTCCCTGGTTGTCTTCACGATAGCATTCCCGATAATAGCGTATGAGAGCCTGTTGCATGTCGGTTGACGGTATGATTGCCGCTTAAGCCTGCTTATGCTCGTCGCGCGTCAGGGTTTGATAGCTGCTTGGATGCTTGAGATTGAATTCGGTAACATGTTGCCTAATTCTTGGATCGAAGCCTTCTTCACGAATTTGTTGTATGAGGGCTTGAAATAGTGGGTTGATTTTAATTTCTGCTGAAGTAGCGACACGTTCTAAAGCGTGATCTGCAACAATTCTTCCGCCGCGTTTCACAGACGCATCTTCACCTCGATCATCGGAATAGTATTGGGACAAAACCAAGAGTCGAGAACCGAGAAAGCAAGCTTCAGTCATGTCATGGGTAACAAAAAATACTGATAGGTTTTCTCGTTCCCAAAGTTCCAAAAGAAATATTTGTAATTCGTCACGGGTATCTGGATCGAGCGCGCCAAAAGGCTCGTCCATCAGTAATACAGGCGGTGCCATTATCAACGCTTGTGCGATTGCAGCGCGCTGTTGCATGCCTCCCGATAATTCATGGGGATACTTGTTCGCGGCTTTCTCAAGACGAACGCGTGCAAGGTAATGCATAGCTTTTTCGATATCCTGTTTATTTTTGTAAAAAGGATTCCACCACTTTCCAGATTTAAATAATGACCCCGCGAGCACATTGTCTAACACCGTCAAATTAGGAAAGAGAGAATATTTTTGATACACAATGCCTCGTTGGGTGTCTGGCACGCTCACGGGTTTGCCGTCAATCTCTACACGTCCGGCGTTTGGCGTTTCCTGTCCAAGAATAAGTCTCAATAAGGTTGATTTACCACAACCTGAAGGACCGACTACTACACAAAATTCGCCCTTATCAACTGAGAGATCGACGTTATCCAACACAAGATTATTGCCATAGCTTTTATAGACATCTTCTATGTGAATTTTTTTTGTAGTCATTATCAATCTTCCTTATACCAGGCAAAGCCGTGTTGGATTGTCAGTTTGAGTCCGTAATCCATAATAAAACCCAGGATGGTAATCCATACGACGTAGGGAATGATGATGTCCATAGACATATAACGCCTGACTAAAAATATGCGATAACCTAAGCCATCTGTTGCGGCAATTGCTTCTGCTGCTATTAAAAAAAGCCATGCTGCGCCTAAACTTAAACGTAAGGACCTCAGAAGTGAAGGCATAATTTGAGGAAGTATGACTTTGTAAACCACTGCAAGTTGAGAAGCGCCCAAAGTAAGTGCCTTGGTAATTTGTTCCTGAGGAATTTTTTTTGCGGCCATGTACACATCCCTGGCCATGAGAGGGAAGGTGCCGATCAGAATCAGAATAATTTTTCCTGTTTCCCCAATGCCGAAGATGATAAAGAGGATAGGTAAAATGGCCAGTGGCGGGACCATGCTGATGCCGGTAACAAAGGGAACAAAGGTAGTACTCAATCCTGGAAAAGCACCAAGGTTGACGCCAACAAGTAGAGCGAAAAAAGTCGCTATAGATAAACCAATAAAAAGACGTTTAAGGCTGGCGCCTGTATCGGCCCACAACAGTACTTTTCCTGTGCGTTTGTTTTCTTCAAATGCTAGACGTTGGGTTGATTCCGCAATTTGAGAAAATGTTGGAAGTAGTTTGTCATTTTCATTTACGCGGTGTCTTGCTTCAGAAGCGCTAAAATATATGCCTAATACAATAACAAAAGGCAAGATCGCTAAAATGATTTTCCAGGTTTTACTGGGTCTGGCATGTAAACCAAGAATACTTGATAGCATGACTATTTTTTCCTCACTGTGACATTTCCTTTTTAATATCATCTACGATTGAATTGATTTCGCCGATGTCTATTGAATCTTGATCCATAACGGTTAAGCACATTAAAAAAAGCTGAGCGCCAAAATTTCCGCGATTTATTTTTGTGCGCAAATTGCCGTCGTTTTGTACAACACCCAGCTTTTGTTCTAATTCAAGTGCAAGACGTTTGAACGTATAGCCTTTGCGTGTACGTGTTATATTTACGTAACGCGCCAGTGCTTTGCCCCACGCAGGCTCATTTAAAAATTTTTCTTTCGATATCATTGAAAATACTATTCATCCTTGTGAGTTATTTCCAGAATAAACTCGTCAGAGATCTCGTTACCTTTTTCCATTTTTTCTATAGTGTCTTGCATATCGGAAGAAAGTTTGTCCATTTCAACGATAGAGTTTGCCATTTCCGGTAAGGCGCCGCGTCTGAAACTGCTGATATCATCAAGAGCCATCTGTACGTCATTGAATGCGCGTTTTAGCATTTCAATATCCAATTGTGCGCTTGCAGCACGCTTCTGAATTTCGGTGCCTTGTGTGCGCAACTGCTCGGCTGTGCCCGCAATCAGCTCGTTGGTTGTATCGGTTACTGCTTCTACACCTTCCAGTACTTTTTTCTGGCGTTGCAAAGCAACTTGAAGCGTAGCGGCTGTCGAGAGGGCAGTTGTTGTGACATTGAGTGCGCGCTGAACACCGGTAATAAGTTCTTTGTTATTGCGGATAATCACTTCCATTGCAATAACACCTTGCTGATTTACTGCCAATTGTTGTTGTAAATCCATAATGCGTTGCTTAAGTGGAAACAGTAGCTCTTCTTCGAAAAACTTCCTTTTCTCATCGCTGATGTTCGTGCTGCGAGAAGCGGCCTCCAGCTTTTGATCAAGCGCCTTTGTCAGCGCGATATAATCCTGCAATTCGAAAATCAATTTGCGCATGCGAATTTGGTCGTCCTGCAAGGTGGTATTGTCGCGTTCAAGTTTCGATTTTCCATCCTTTAAACTTTTGACAATATCGTCAATAACTGCGCTTATAGCCTGATATTTGGCGAACCATTTTGCCAGGGGCGTGCCAACAGCCGGAATTTTCGCCAGCAATCGACGAATGGTGCTCATCGTAAAGTCGACTCGATTGGGATTAATCTCATTAACCTGAGATTGCAGTGACAATAAATTCTGAGCCACAGCCCCGCCGTCTTTTGTATCATTCATTAATATTTGAATGGGTTCTTTCAATATTTGACTTTGTTGTGCGAGTTTTTCCTGAATTGGACGGCCAATGGAAGAAATTGCACGAACAAATTTTTGTTGCTCATCCAGATCTTTCTCGTCAAGTGCTAAAATGCTTTCAACGATTTCATTGGCTTGTTTTTCAATTTCTGGATTAATGCTCTTGTTTTCTTCAACGCCGACTTTCTGCATCAATTCATTTTTTGTCTGAACGACTGGTTTATGAATGTTGATTTCGTTTTCCATTATTTGTCTCCAGTTTAAGCATCAGCTTGGCTTTGTTGCTTTGGTTTACTGTATTCACTTGATCTTTGAATGAGATGTTGTAGTTCTGCCATCGCGACATCCAGTGCGACTTTCGATTGCTTGTTGTCGGTATCTATAGAGGCGATACGTGTTGCCACAACATCTAGTTGGGTTAAAGCTTTTTCGTTTTCCAATAATATGTTTTTAGCCAAAGAATGCTGGTCTTGCCAAAGTTGTTTGCGCTGCGTAAGTTCTGACATTTTTGCACGATTTACCGGGTCATCGTCACTTTCCAGCTCTTGTAAGCGTTGCGCTATATGTTGGACATCTATTGCACTGACACTGTCTATCGCGAGCGCTACACGTTCCAAATTATCTATACCTCCCAAAAAGACTTGCTCTGCTACCGCAAGATAGCGCATGTAGGTTAATTCAGAAGGGTCAAATTTTTTGTCCAGTACCTCAACAAAAGATTGATATTTGTTTTTGAACAATTCAAGTTGTTTTAGTGCATCTTTTAATCCAAGTTCTTTCAGTTCCTTGCTCAAACCTTGCAGAACTTCATGTCTTTTCTGTTCGAGGCTTTGTCTATAGCGTTGTACATAGCGAATTGCATGTTTGTCACCTCTAATAACAAATTCCCAGATCCAGCTGAGTAAGCTAATAATGCCCCCCGCACTTGCTGCGATTATTGCGAGAAAACTGGCTTCAATTGCCAAGGCATAAACGCCACCCAAACATGCCGCAACAGCGGAATAGAGAATTAGCGGCCGCTGAAAAACAGTATTCACCACAGCGCGTTTTACTGCGGAGGGTGAAAGGTCTTTGCTGTCATCGCGCTCTTTTGCCATGTCTAGATATGCTCGCGCACAAGTACAATTTCAACACGAGGAAGGCGGTAATTATAGGCACGACTACTCTCGCCAGGTAGGCGTTCCAAAGGGCGTGTTGAACCGTAGCCCTTTGCTCTTACTCGGTTATCCAGGTTCTGTTCGAGCTTACGGATGTAGGATAATACAGATTGGGCGCGCTCCTGACTTAACGCCAGATTTGCTTCCGGTTCTCCACGAATACCGGAATGACCGCGAATGTCGATTCTGAATTTGGGATAGTGACGCAAGTCTTGAACGATTTCTTTAACGGTTGCTTGACCTTGTTCTGTGAGGTCAGCACTGCCTGAAGCAAATTGAATTTTTCGCGCTTTAAGGGCGGCGACTTCTTTAAGTTGATCCCATTGAGCCTCAGACAGCTCAGCAAACTGTATTGACTGCTCTGATGCTTCATCCAGACCACCAAACCCACCTGCGCTTGAATAGGCCTTATGCAGTTCTCGAATGAAGCTGCTGTTTGTCAGTGCGTAAGGGTCATGGTTAGGGAGAGGATTGCGAGAGAAATCTTTATATTCCAATAAGATATCGACACTAGCCTCAATTGATTGAATTAAAGCTTCAACCGAGAACCCCGTTTCACTCACGCCAAACCAACGTTCTGCATTATCGAAAAGCGTTGCCCAATGAACGCCTTCTAAAAGTTGTTTTGAGGTGTTTTTGTTGATGTCGTAGTGGTCGGAAATATCGTCAATAAAACTTTCCGGATTGTTTCTATAGTGACGTTGGGTTTGATAAAACGATTTTAGGAAAGATAAAATTAATTCTGGTTTGTCTTTTACCGTTGCTTGTGAGGCTATAAGAATATCTACAATGAGTTGTTTGGTATCTTCGGTGCCGAGAATTCGAATCACGCTTTCATCTTTCAATGCTTGGCTGAGATCGGGTTCCCACAAAATCGCTATATCGACCTGCTTCGCCTTTAATTTTTTTAACGCATCTTCGGAGCCGTCAGACGGGACAAGATTTTTTCTTTGTTTGAATAATGCAATATCGAAATGTGCCGTTACGGCCTTAAGTAAATGATGACTTGGAGAGTCAAAAGTAAGGGCAACTTTCAAATCCTGTGCTTTCTTAAGCGCTTCCAAATTGGCAACACTATCTTTGTATGCAACAATCGCATCACCACCTTTGCTTTCATCAAGTACTGAAATAATGGGGCCGGGGTAAGCGTATTTCTCAGCATTTAAAAGATAACTATCCACAGTAGCAACTGCGAATTGATATTCATTATTTTTAAGCTTTTTAAACCGCTCATCGTAATTGGCGGCATCGTCTACACAACGTAATCCGTAACCTTCACGATTTAGTCGTCTACGCATTTCTGGCGAGCAAAGCGGGAAGTAACCAATCCAGCCGTCAACAGCTAAACTGATCGTGCCTTTTTCTCCTGCATCGGAAACTGCTGTCTGTCTGGATTCTTCCCATTCGGGTTTTATCTGGCGCCATGCAACAATCAAGATAAAGCCGAGCACCAGAATAAAGACGGCAAATTTTGTGTGTCCCTGCATGGTTTATTCTCCGTACTCGCTAGTTGATGTCAGAGTAGGTGCTGGCATCAAAATCAGGCGCTTCTGCGAGAACATCTTGCAAGCCAGCTTCGAGTGCTTCAGGGCTGTCAGCCGGTTTGTATACCGTGCGGCCAGGATTGTTGAGTGAATGATTCTGGCCAATGCAAAAACCAATTGTATGTAGGATTATGGGTGTATCTGTTAACAGTATTTCAACTTGGCGTTCAGTTTTTGAGCGAGAAGACGCATGCCCATCAGTGACCACAACGAGGTGATATTCGCCGTAACCTAATTGTTTGCGCGCTTGGTCTGCAAGTGAATACATGCCGCTGCTAATACTGTTCGCAAGCGGTGTGCCTCCTCCTGCGTCAATCTGCGCAATTGACGAAAGCACAGCGTTTCGATTGTTTGATGCAATCGAAATTCTTTCCTGATCAATGTTTGCATCGAAAACATAAAGTCCCAGGTTGGCGTCAAGGGGTAAGTTGCTGACAAACTTGCTTACAGCTTCTTTCGCGACATCAATTTTTCGACGACCAGCGGAACATTCCACTTCGGCCATTGAGCCGGATCCATCAACCACAAGGTAATAATTTTTAGCAGTGATATTGTCTGCCACACTTACAGTTTGATTTTCCAGGCTGGGCCACGAATTATCAATACCGCGTTCACCGTAAGTTAATACCGGGTGCTTACCCGAATTTATTGGGTCTGATGCATTATTATTTTCAGACTGAAAGAGGTTGCTAATAATGACGTACCCGGCAATCAGGAAAATGACAATAAAGTTTAATTTTGATTTCATCACAAACTCCTTGTGCTAGAGCGGCATAAATACATCGCTTTCAGCTTCAATTTGTATCAATCTGAATTTAACGCGCATATTGCTTTTCCACTCAGTTTCATTTTTGGGTGCGCAGGGATCCTGTCCACAAATTCCTGTTGCTGGCTGACTGATTCCATGACCCACAGCTTCGAACTGACTTTGGTCAATGCTGATGTGTTTGTTTGCTGCATAGCTGACAATGGCATCTCGAACAGATTGTGCTCTAGTGACACTCAAATTTTTTGCAGACTGTTTAATTCTGCTTAACACAATCGCATCTTGACCACTTTTCTTTGCTCGTAAGTAACCCATCGGATCAGAGTGGCCCTCAACGGTAATAATGGCTCCGCCATAAGTCGCGGCGAGTTCTACAACGCGATCAAACTCGCTAGCATAAAGGTCTGAACTGAAATTGTTCTGATTGGGCTGAAAAAAAACGTCGAAGCTATAGAGTTCGCCATCTTCAAGTCCGCCTTGCTGCTGTTTCTGTGAAACAAGCGCTGCAACCTTGTCTTTGTCAAATCGTTGTTGATTCGAACTTCCACTTCCAGTTGCAGCCAAACGGTAATCGAGATCCGCTTTGCTCAGAATATTTGCGCGATTAATTAAAGATAGTGCGCTTAATCCTTCATATGCTTCTTTTGAAAGTTTCTCAAAATTACGAACATTGTTGGTATTTTGAAAAAATTCGACGTTGCCGCGAGCGAAAACAAATTCGCAGTCCGCATACAAGCCCTCGATATCCGCGATTGCTGCTTCACTGTCGAGCAGAATTTTCGCCGAAGCTTTCATGCTGGCATTATATTCACGGGAATTTTGATTGCGATTACTGACAACCGCTTTAAGTTTGTCGGAGGCTTTGCTCAAAGCTGACACTAAGGCATTAATTTCACTCTTATTACTATCGTAATAATCGCTCCTAACAGCGTAGACATCCGCGATAACCCGACTAGCCGTTTTGGTCGACATCAATATACGTGCACCTTTAACAGAATCTTCAGCGCCAGTGCCTACATTGCCACCAGAGGTGAGTGCAAGGGCATCGGGAATTATCATAAAAGCCGCATCAATGTCCTTTTCGTAGAAAGCGGCCATCGGAGAATTATCTGTTGCAGTTAAATCGGGTAGCCATTTAATTTTGACTTCCGAGATTTTGATATTTGAATCTTTGAGTACGCGGGTTATATAGTCTACGTGAGGCCCATAAGCTTGAATTGCGATAGTTTTTCCTTTCAGATCTTTCGCATTCTTGATTGATGATTTGACGACCAAGGCATCACCGCCCGCCGACCAGGTTTCCTGGTAAAAGATGATAGGCTTGGTTCTTTTATCCTTGGCGAGCACATCGTTAGCGCTGGCTATCATCCCCATTGTGCCCCTTAAGAAAGGTGTTTCACCCGATATGTAAGCTTTAACCTGATTGGCAAAATCATCCTGACGTTGCAATCGATAGTTTAGCCCTGCTTCCGCCATAAGTGATCCACTTTGGGTAGTCAGTGCATTACCATTTGCATAAATGGTTGCCATGTCTCCTCCCCAGGTAATAATGGGCAGAACTTTGGCTTTTCCACTTACGGTCCCTACGGGGGTTCGCACTACATTATCTAAGGGCTTGAATTCAATATATTTAGGTTGCGCGAATGTACTGCTAGCGAAAAAGAATGTAATTGCCAATAAAAGAGCCTTTTTCATGTGTCCTCCGTAAACAGGAAAGGGGCCAAGAATGAATATTATAATATGCAAATATATACTATAAGCGTTAATTGTTTTATATAATATTTGGCTATATGGGCGCAAATCAATGCGGCGGTTCAATGATATAGCTTTGTGGTCTGTCGTTAAATGAAAGAAATTAATCACAGTGGCTTTGTCAGCATAACTGGCACTAGTACAGAGCCCTTTGAGAGAGAAAACCAGGAGTTAAGTTAGACATGAGTTCTTCCTCAGAATTTAATGATTTACCGGACGTACGTGACGGATTAAATAGAAAGGAACGAGCCGTGCTCTATTGCTTGCAGAAAGCCCAGAAGGAAATGAAAAACCGGAATGTGCCCACCATAATGCTTTATGGTAGAGTGCTGGAACTCGTTGATTTAAGTGAGCAAGAATTTCAGGCTATTCTTTCTCGCATGGCAGGAATGACAAAATCACATAGCAATACTCCTTAAACTCACCTTAAATAAACTCCGGTAACACAAGCTCCTCACGCAAAAGCGTTTAAGGAATTAAAGTAATAAATAAGGAAGATCCAATGTTTTCAACTTTAAGAAATCTCTCAATTTTTATATTAATTGTGGGTGTGGTGGCTTATTTTGCTGCACAGCGGAAAGTCGATAAAGATATTCAGCTTGAGTTGGCCAAATTTGCAAGCCTTGGTTCAGTGACTTACGACAAATCTTCAATTGATCTAAATGGCACAATTCGAATTGAAAAGCCGCGTATATTTATTAACGTGATGCAATTGGCTATTGAAGCCGACGAAATATCCTGGTCTTTCGGGAATTTATATCAAACGGCAATGGCGGATACGAATTTTAAAGCGGGAGAATTTCCGGAGAAAATTAACTACAAAATAAGCCGATTATCCTTTCCGCTTGATGAGTTTGCAGACCAGTTTCCGAAGGTTCCGGTTTCTTCGGTGGATCTAATTAATTCGGCCGCTTGTGGAGATATTCGTCAGTTTAGTCCTAAAGAAATTGTTGACTTGGGTTATGACACTTTGGTCACGTCCTTAAATATGGAAGTTGAACAGTTACAAAATGGAAAAGAGATTGCTGTTAATCTTAATCTCTCAGTTGAAGGAGCGAATAAGGTAGATATGGATATTCTTATAGATCTGCAAAAAGCAAAACAATCCGCGCTGAAAGGAGACTCGCTAGATTCGATTAAAAAAATGAAGGTGCTGGTATTTGATGAGGGTTATAACACTTTGCAAGCCAATTACTGCGCTAGGCAAGCAAACATCAAAATTGATGAGTTTTTGGATCTACATGTCGAAACAATTAAATCAATGATGGAAGAGGCGGACCTTCAGCCTAGCGAAAATTTGATAGCTGCTTATAAAAATTATAAACAACCCGGGAGCTCAATGGTTGTTGAAATTAAACCGCAAAACAATATTCGCGTTGGTGACTTGGCATTTTATGATTCGGCAACAATTCAAAACATGTTGAAATTGAAAGTGAGCGTGAACGGGCGCGAAGTTAATGAGTTTTTTAATAACTGGCAACTCGAAAAGTTCAATCAAATTGCCGCGAGGCAGTCGGAATTTGTATTGGCGCCTCGACATCAAATCCCGCCCAAACAAGCGCTGACGAATCGCAGGATGCCAGTTTCGCAAGAGTCAAATCCTGAAAACACTCAGCAAGCTGGACGCGCAAATCAAAATCAGCGAGTTGACGGCTATACCGTGCTTTCTTTGGATGATGCAGAAAAACATATTGGAAAAGAAGTAATTGCGGTGCGAACGGTTGGCAAAGAATACCGTGGTGCTTTGGTCAAAGTTCAAGACAGGCGAATGTGGATCAGTGTTTCCCAAAGCGGAGGGCAGATGACCCTGCCTCTGGATTTTAGCGCAATTGACGAATTTAGCGTCAAACTGAACTAACTTTGGCCGTTTATCTTCCTGAAAAGACCATTGGTCGCCAGAATGTCGGCATTTGGATCTCCTATTGTGGCGTGTTGCGTTCTTGTATATGACGCAACTTTAGTTACACCTTGTTAAAAGTCAGGTTAATCCTAATCGTCTTCCTGGGTTGGCTTGGCACATGTCTAAAGACCTTTCTTCTTTGCACCCACTTACTTGGTTTGTGGGTGTTTTCTTTTGTCTCTCACTCTCGATTTACACTACTATTACCCCTTGAATGCCATACTGCCGCCCACCAGTGCATGCCTTGGGGAAATCAATGAACTTTAGAAGTCTGTTAATTGTTCTAGCATTAGCTAGCGTCCACTCATTAACCGTTGCTCAACCCAGCCGAGCGATAAAAGTGTTTGCTCATGAGGTTCAGGAACAAACTTTTGTGAACACACTTCAAGCATTGGGAACCTTAAAAGCCAACGAAGCGACAACAATATCCGCTTCAGTAACAGAGGTGGTTTCTGGTATTCATTTTGATGATGGTCAACGTGTGAAAACTGGTGATGTTCTGGTGGCATTGGCCAGTACAGAAGAGAATGCCCTGCTTGAAAAAGCGCAATACACGATGAACGAAGCAGAACAGCAATATCAGCGAGTGAAAGCTTTGGTTGAACGTAATATTGCTACGCAAGCGAATTTGGATGAGCGCAAATTGGCTTACGATTCGGCAAAATCGCAGCTCGAAGCAACACGCTCCAAGCTTCAGGACATGCTAATTATTGCGCCTTTTGATGGCGTGGTTGGTATGCGTAACATTAGCTTGGGAGCGCTTGTACGTCCTGGAGATACAATCACAACCCTCGATGACGATAGTGTCATGAAACTGGATATGGCAGTACCTTCAACCTATTTACCTTATCTACAAATTGGCATGACCATCAAAGCCAAGGCTCACGCATTGGGTGGACGATATTTTGAAGGAACAATTTCCAGTATTGGCTCACGTGTGGACCCGGTTACCCGATCTGTGCAAGTGCGTGCGGTGATTGCTAATCCCGAGCAAGCCTTACGGCCAGGGCTGTTGATGATTGTTGAGTTGTCAGAACCGCCGCGATTAGCGGTGGTAGTGCCAGAAAAAGCCTTGATTAAAACTGCCGGCGAAACCTACGTTTATATTGTTGCGGGAGAAGGCGATAAAAAAGTCGCGGAAAAACGGATTATTGAAGTTGGCGATCGTCAACCTGGTGTGGTTGAAATAGCCAGTGGATTGCAAGCGGGCGAGTGGGTGGTTACCCAGGGCCACCTCAAATTAAAACCAGGCAGTAATTTGATTGTTTCGGCAATTGATAATGGCAAAGAAAGTTTAGAAGCGCTACTTAGACAAAATCCGCAAAAAAAAACGGATAAAGCGAAAGCCTCCGTCAAACCACAGGAAAGCTAGGGCAAATTATGTTTCTTTCAGACATCAGCATAAAAAAACCCGTTTTTGCTTCAGTTATTTCTTTCCTGTTAATTGCATTTGGAATTATAAGTTTCGAACGTTTGCAGTTGCGCGAATACCCGGATATTGATCCTCCAATAGTTTCTATACGCACTGCCTACCCGGGAGCTGCGGCCAGTGTTGTGGAAACGCGGGTAACGCAATTAATTGAAGATCGTGTTTCTGGAGTCGAAGGGATTAAATTTATTTCCTCATCGAGTCAAGATGGACGCTCCGATATCAATATTGAATTTAACGTTGGTCGCGATATGGAATCGGCAGCCAATGATGTGCGCGACCGCGTCTCTCGAGTCTTGGACAATCTTCCCGAAGAAGCGCGTATTCCCGATGTACAGAAAGTCGACTCAAACGACAATGTCATCATGTGGTTGAATTTAACCAGTTCCGAAATGACATTGCCGGAATTAACCGATTATGCAGAACGTTATTTGGTTGATCGATTTTCCGTTATAGATGGTGTTGCGCGTGTGCGTGTCGGCGGAGGTTTGAACTTCGCGATGCGAATTTGGATTGATCGCGAAAAACTTGCTGCACACGATTTAACTGTCAGTGAAATTGAAAGAGCACTCCGTGCGGAAAATGTTGAGTTACCGGCGGGCAGTATTGAGTCTGTTGATCGCAATTTCAGTGTGCGTATAAATCGCAATTTTACCGAAGTTGAAGATTTTAGAGGCTTGGCACTAAAGAAAGGCAGTGATGGCTATGTGGTGCGCTTGGGAGATGTGGCGCGTGTAGAAAAAGGCACAGAGGAAGACCGCTTGTTTTTTAGAGGAAACGGCGAAGCTATGGTGGGCTTGGGTATTTCTAAGCAAAGCACCGCCAATACCATTGATGTGGCCAGAGCAGCCAAAGAAGCAGCAGAAAGACTGAACCCCACGCTTCCAGAAGGGATGGAAATTCGACAAAGTTATGATTCGTCGGTTTTTGTCGAAGCGGCGATTAAGGAGGTTTATAAAACTTTATTTATCGCTGTTTTCTTTGTGATTCTGGTTATCTATTTATTTCTCGGCAGCGCGCGCGCAATGCTGGTGCCAGCCATTACTGTTCCGGTTTCCTTGATTGCTACATTTATACTGCTGTCGCTTTGGGGTTTCACCTTAAATATGCTCACCTTGTTGGCTCTCGTCCTGGCAATTGGCTTGGTTGTGGACGACGCAATTGTGGTTTTGGAAAATATTCATCGTCGCATGGAAGAGTACCGAGAGTCTGCTTTAGTTGCGGCATTTAAAGGAACTCGCCAAGTGGGCTTTGCTGTTATCGCAACCACCTTGGTGCTCGTCGCGGTATTTGCTCCTATTGCGGTCTTGCAGGGCGATATGGGGCGCTTGTTTTCTGAATTTGCCTTGACGATGTCTGCTGCCGTCATTTTTTCAAGTTTTGTCGCCTTAACTGCTTCGGCAATGCTCGCATCAAAAGTTTTGAAGCCTTCAGGGAAACCGTCTCGCCTTGTGCAATTGGTTGATAGGGTGTTCGTTAAGTTGCGAACGCTTTACAAAAAAATTATTGTTGCGAGTTTGGCAAAACCTGCAATTACGCTATGTGTGTTTTTTGGGCTTATTGCACTATCTTTTTTATTCGCAAAAATCACTCCAACAGAATTTACCCCGCGCGAAGATCGCGGTGCGTTTTTTATCATTGTGAATGGGCCTGAGGGCGCAAGCTTCAGTTACATTACACAATACATGGATGAAATCGAAAAACGTTTGATGCCTTTGGCTGAAAACGGAGAAGCGCAACGAATTTTGGTGCGGGCGCCGCGCAGTTTTGGGGGTGCAATTTCAACCTTTCACACAGGAATAGTCATTGTTGTTTTAAATGACTGGGGTGTAAGGCGCTCAGCCTTTGAGATTATGGACCAGGTGCGCAAAGAGTTGGGAGATTTGCCAGGTGTTAGAGCTTTTCCAATTATGCGTCAGGGTATTAGCCCGGATATAGGAAAGCCCGTTCAAATCACATTGGGTGGCGGTACTTATGAGGAGCTCGCGGCTTGGCGAGATGAGTTATTTGACATCATAGAAGAAAATAATCCTGGTTTCGTTGGTATTGATTCGGATTACAAACCCGGTAATCCGCAAATTCAGGTAGGAATCGATTACGATCGTGCAGCGGAATTAGGCGTTTCTGTTCAAAATATTGGGCGAACACTTGAAACAATGCTGGGTTCCAAGCGGGTGACAACTTACATTGAAGATGGTGAAGAGTACGATGTTATTGTTGAAGGTGAACGCAAACAACAAAACCGACCCGCAGACTTACAAAATATTTATGTTCGCTCTGATCGATCTGGTGAACTGATACCCTTGGCGAATTTGATTCGATATGAAGAACGTGCTGTGACCGGTTCGCTCAATCGCTATAACCGAACCCGCGCAATCACTATTGAGGCAGACCTGGAGGAAGGTTTCAGTTTGGGTGACGCACTGCAACATCTGGAAGGGATAATTAAAGAGCATATGCCTGACCAGGTAATAGTTGATTACAAAGGAGAGTCACAGCGCTACAAGTATTCGGGCAGTTCTATTTTTCTAACTTTTGGTTTGGGTATTCTCGTAATGTTTCTTGTGATGTCCGCCCAATTTGAATCTTATTTAAGTCCATTTGTGATTATGTTTACTGTCCCTCTGGCGATTGCAGGCGGACTATTTGGAATATGGGTAACAGGAGGAACACTCAATCTCTACACCCAGATTGGCTTAATTATGCTCATTGGTTTGGCGGCGAAAAATGGCATATTGATTGTGGAATTTGCCAATCAATTACGTAACGAAGGCAAAGAAGTGTATGACGCTGTGGTTGAGGCCTCCCTGGTTCGCTTTCGCCCAATTGTGATGACAAGCCTCACCACTGTTGCGGGCTCAGTCCCACTGATACTATCTTTCGGTGCTGGCGCCGAAACGCGTGAGGCGCTGGGTGTGACCTTGTTTTTTGGGGTGACGGTAGCCACACTATTTACCTTATTTGTTGTGCCGGTTGCATATAACATGTTGGCGCGCTACGTTCGGCCAGGGAATGAAGTCGAGAAAAAACTTTTGGATGAGTTGGCATCTTCGGACTAAGATCTCGGACTAAGTTCTTGGACTAAGTTCTCGGACAAAAGTCTGGCAAAAAGCGCTCATTAGAAGCTATAATTCGCCAACTTTTCCATGCCCTACATGGTTGGCCAGAATTCATTAGTTTTAATTAACTAATGTTGATGGCAGCCACATGACATATGACTCATGAGAAGCATAGCAAGACAATATAAAGGGTAGCTTAAGTGAAAAGTCCTTCTCTTCTATCTCAAGATGAATAAATTCGGGCCTTTTGGCCCTTTTTTTTGTTCTCAAGTTAGGAAATGGAAGTCGCCAGGATAGAGGTTGGCTTGGCAGTATTGATTATGCCGAGTTGCAAATGAATATATTATACTGGCGCCGCTTTGATTCTGACGTGAAATCAAACTCTCACTATTCAATCCAGGCTCACATTTAGATATTAAGAATTCCAAGGTTCCTGAAATATGAAAGCGCTCGAACTGCACTCGGATAGATTATTTCCAACTGACGCAAGCACACGCGATATAGCCCGTCGGCTATATGCTGAAGTAAAAGATTTGCCAATTGTGAGTCCCCATGGTCACACAGATCCACAATGGTTTGCGGATAATCAGCCTTTTGAAAGCGCCGAAGATTTGTTGATCAAACCGGATCACTATGTGTTTCGTATGCTGTATAGCCAAGGCCTTTCGCTGGAATCCCTGGGCATACCCGCAAAGCCTGGTGTTAAAGTGGAACAAGACGGCAGAACAATTTGGCGTTTGTTTGCGGAGCATTACAAGTTTTTTCGCGGTACACCTTCGCGAATGTGGTTGGACTTTGTATTTAAAGAGGTGTTTGGTTTTGATCAGTTATTGGATAAAAATAGCGCTGATGATTATTACGATCGCATTAATGCCGCATTGAAATTACCTGAATTTTTACCACGCGCGCTGTTTGAAAAATTCAATATTGAATGGTTAGCAACAACAGAATCACCGCTGGACGATTTGCGCCATCATAAAAAAATCCGAGAGAGTGGCTGGAAAGGAAATGTGATAACTGCCTATCGTCCAGACCCTGTCGTCGATCCTGAGTTTGAAAACTTTTCACAAAATGTGGCCTATCTGGGTGAAATCACTGGAGAAAATACCGATTCATATTCAGGCTATCTTGCGGCACTAAAAAATCGCCGTGCTTATTTTAAATCTTATGGGGCGACCTCTACCGACCACGGACACGCAAGTGCGGTGACCGCTGACCTACCACGCGCTGAAGCTGAAGCATTGTATGCAAAAGCATTGGCCGGGAACTGCACAGCCAAAGAAGCGGAAATATTTCGTGGTCAAATGTTGACTGAAATGGCGGGAATGAGCTTGGAGGATGGCTTAACAATGCAAATTCATCCTGGTTGCTATCGTAATCACAATGCCCAGGTTTTTGAGCGCTTTGGCCGTGATAAAGGTGCAGACATTCCCCTGCAAACGGAATACGTTTCTGCATTAAAACCCTTATTGGATAAATATGGGAATGAATCAAAGTTGTGTATCATTTTATTTACCCTGGATGAAACCGTTTATAGTCGGGAGTTGGCTCCACTTGCGGGACATTATCCGGCCTTAAAACTTGGTCCTTCCTGGTGGTTTCATGATAGCCCTGAAGGGATGCGACGTTTTCGCGAGCAAGTCACTGAAACAGCCGGATTTTATAATACCGTGGGCTTCAATGATGACACGCGAGCATTTTTGTCTATCCCGGCGCGTCATGATGTGGCGCGCCGCATGGATTGTAATTTCCTTTCGCGTTTGGTCTCAGAAAAGCGTTTGCCGGAAGACGAGGCGGCCGAAGTTGCAGTTGATCTTGCCTACAGGCTCGCAAAAAAAGCCTACAAGTTAGGTGAATAAAGATGAAGAGAATTTGTTCTGCCTGGTTGATTGAAAATTCTTCGGAAGGAAACGAAAAAACAAATTTCGTATTTCCTCGCTATGAACGCGAAAAAATTCATGCTGGCATTGTGCATCTGGGGATCGGCGCTTTTCACCGAGCACATCAGGCTTGGTATACCGAGGCAGTTTTAAATCAACAAGGTGGTGATTGGGCGATCATTGGATGCAGTTTGCGTTCGGCGAACGTAAAACAGCAGCTCGCTGATCAAGATGGTTTGTACACTTTGGTGGAGCGTGGGCCTGAGGGTGAAAAATTTCAGGTTATCGGTGCAGTTAAACAGGTGGTGGTTGGTCCGGAAAACCCCCTTGCATTGTTGGATGTGATGGCTGATGAAAAGATTAAAGTCGTCTCATTAACCGTAACAGAAAAAGGATACTGCCACGACCCGGCAACAGGGAATTTAAATTTTCAACATCCTGACATTCAATTTGATCTGCAAAATCTTAACTCGCCTAAAACGGCGATTGGTTATTTGGTTTCTGCTTTGAACCGACGACGTAAAGCAGGTATTAAACCTTTTACGCCTTTAAGTTGCGATAATTTACCGAATAATGGAACAGTGCTACAAAACGTCATTGAACAATTTTCGGAGAAAGTAGATTCAGATCTCGCGCTTTGGATTAAAAGTGAAGTGACATTTCCGAATACAATGATCGACCGTATTGTCCCGGCCACCACAGATGCCGACCGCGAAGTCTTTGCGAAACAAACTGGTTATCGCGATGAAGGTATGGTTGTTGCGGAACCTTTCTCTCAGTGGGTGATTGAAGATAATTTTTGTAATGATCGACCAGTATGGGAGAAAGCCGGCGCCTTGTTGGTTGATGAAGTGGAGTTGTTTGAAAAAATGAAACTGCGTCTATTGAACGGTTCTCACTCGCTGTTGGCCTACTGCGGTTACCTATCAGGTAAGGAAACCATCAGTGAAGTAATGCAAGAGCCTGTTCTGGCCAAACTCGTAACATGTTTTATGGATAGGGAAGCGGGAGAAACATTGGATGTGCCGAAAGGTTTTGATGCGCAAAATTATAAAAGAGAGCTGCGTGAACGATTTTCCAACCCCGGACTACGGCATCGCACCTGGCAAATAGCGATGGACGGGTCGCAAAAATTGCCTCAACGTTTATTGGGAAGTTTGCGCGACCAGCTTAAAGGTCAGGGGCATATTGATATCTTGTGTATGGCGGTAGCAGCTTGGATGCGCTATGTTTCCGCAGTTGATGAGGAGGGAAAAGGAATAGAAGTACAGGATCCCTTCGCAGCGCAATTGAAATCTTGTCATCAACAACATAAAAACGATGTGGAAAAAATTGTGCATGAAATCCTATTGATAAAAGAAATTTTTGGTGATGATTTAATAGGAGAAGCAAGATTTGTCCGTGGAGTGACGAATTTTCTTAAACAATACTATGAGCAGGGAGTGCTGAATACCATTAAAAATTATTTTGAATCCCAAACAGCCTAGGTATCAGAGATACAAGTCTGCGAAAGCGGGGGTTAGTTTCTCGTTGTGAACTAGTATACAATTGCTTTTAATAGAATAAATGCACCCCCTGACATCTTGGGTGATTGACGAATAAGATATAAAAATAATGAATCCGAAAGCCCTTTTTTATTTCGCACGCAAAATGTATTGCGAGCATTCAAAAACTTTCCTCCTCCTTGCTCTCGTTGCACTTTCTTCCTGTGCGCAAAAAAATAACGTTCGTGTGCTCAAGATGGCACATGCGCTACCCACAGACCATCCAGTCCATATTTCCATTATGTATTTGTCAGAACGGCTGCATGAGCTCTCAGGCGGGAAAATGCGCCTGGATGTGTATTCAGGCGGACAGCTGGGCGGTGAGCGTGAATTAATGGAGCTGGTACAAATTGGAAGCTTGGCGATGACTAAGGTTTCCTCTGGATCAATGGAGGGGTTCGTACCAGAAATGAAAGTTTTTGGTGTGCCTTATGTATTCAAAAGCGAAGAACATTTCTGGCAAGTGCTGAATGGTGAAATAGGTAAAGCATTATTACTCAAGGGCGAACGAGTACGTTTGCGTGGTTTGGGGTATTACGATGCGGGCAGTCGCAGTTTTTACACGGTCGATGAACCCGTATATACGCCTGACGATTTAAAAGGCAAAAAAATTCGGGTGATGAAAAGCCAAACCGCTGTGCAGATGGTGAGTGCCTTGGGTGGCAGCGGGACACCGATATCCTGGGGAGAGCTTTATACTGCTTTGCAGCAAGGCGTAGTAGATGGAGCAGAAAATAACCCACCCAGTTTTTACACCTCCAAGCACTATGAAGTTGCAAAATTCTATACCCTGGATGAACACACCTTTTTACCCGATATAGTTCTTATCAGCACCTATGTGTGGCATTCATTAAGTGAACAAGAACAGGTTTGGCTTCAGCAGGCAATGGATGAATCCGTCGTCTTTCAAAAGGCTTTGTGGGCCAAATCCTCGGCGGAAGCCCTGGAGGCCGTGCAGGCAAATGGCGTCACTGTAATAAGACCTGACAAAACGGCATTTTCAAGTCGTGTTAAAAGTATGCATGAAGACATGAAAGATACACCAGCCTACGAATTCATTCAGCGAATACAGGCATTATAGCGGCCTATGAAAAATTTAATTCAAAAAATTGATTGGTGTGTTGCACGTTTTGTGTCGGCTTTGATGGCCTTGCTGGTGGTGGATGTAAGTTGGCAAGTTGTCTCGCGATTTATAATGAATAAACCTAGCGTTTACACTGAAGAGCTGGCGTTATTTCTTGTGCTTTGGATTGCTTTGCTCGGTGCGGCCTACACCTATCGTAGGGGTGCTCATCTGGGCTTGGATATTTTGGTCGAAAAGCTAAATGGAACAAAAAAAGTTGTGGCTGAGAAATTTGCTGATTTTGTTTGTCTGATTTTTGCTCTGCTTGTTTTGGTATACGGCGGCTGGGAGTTGGTTGTGCTGAATATACAGTTAGAGCAGACTTCTGCTGCCTTACAAATGAAAATATGGATTGTTTATAGTGTTATCCCACTCAGTGGATTATTGATTTCGCTCTACGCCTTAGAGCGAATTGTGTATGGAGTAAGGCCAGAGCTTGAAAGTAAATAATAAGAAAGAGGAAGTTTAACAGTGGAGTTATCCGTTGTTGTTTTATTGCTAACATTTATTGTGCTTTTACTTTTGCATGTGCCAATTTCTATTAGCATCGGCATGGCCACTTTATTGGCTATGCTTTTTACCATTGACTTTATGCCAGCAGCGACGACTATCGCGCAGAGAATTGCTGGCGGGGTCGACAGTTTTGCGTTGTTGGCTATTCCTTTCTTTATTTTATCTGGCCTCCTAATGGGGCGCGGCGGTATAGCGCATCGGTTGATAGAATTTGCCAAAGTCATTATTGGTATGGTGCCAGGAGGTTTGGCTTTTGTGAATGTCATCAGCTGTACGCTGTTTGGGGCGATTTCGGGTTCATCTGTAGCGGCAACCTCTGCCGTGGGTGGTTTTATGATTCCCGCGATGGAAAAAGAAGGTTATGACAGAAATTTTAATGCGGCGATAACTGTTACTTCTTCCACAACAGGCTTATTGATTCCACCCAGTAATATTTTAATTATTTATTCGCTCGCAAGCGGTGGCGTTTCTATCGCGGCACTTTTTGTTGCTGGTTATTTGCCGGGATTGCTGGTCGCACTCAGTTTGATGGCCGTGTGCGCGGTATATGCGAAATTGCATGGCCTTCCGGTCGGTAAAAAGCCGACAGCAAAAGAATTTTTCCAGCGCACTTTTGATGCGATTCCCAGCCTGATGTTGGTGGTGATTATTATTGGTGGAATCATCGCAGGCTTTTTTACCGCGACTGAAGCCAGTGTGGTGGCTGTCCTTTATGCACTAATTTTGTCCGTGTTTGTTTACAAAGAAGTAAAAATCAGTGATTTACCGGAGATATTGCTGAAGTCTGTTGAGACGACATCCATTGTAATGTTGTTGATTGGGACTTCGACTGCGCTGTCGTGGATGCTAAGTTACGAAAATATTCCTCAAGCTATCAGCTCCGCGCTAATGGGTTTGAGTGATAATCCCTTCATTATTTTGTTGACCATCAATTTGATTTTGCTGTGTGTGGGTATCTTTATGGATATGACGCCCGCCGTGCTTATTTTCACGCCGATATTTTTACCTGTCGCTGTTCAGATAGGTATGTCACCTTTGCATTTCGGGGTCATGATGGTATTGAATCTTTGTATTGGTTTGTGTACGCCACCAGTAGGTGCCGTGCTCTTTGTCGGCTGTAGTATTGCGAAAACATCCATAGCTGCTTTGATACGGCCGTTAATGCCGATGTATCTTGCAATGTTGATAGCGTTAATGCTAATTACTTATATTCCCTGGATCAGTGAATCCTTGCCCAGCTATTTTGGTCTGTTCGAAAAGTAGAAGAATTAGCGAACAAATTTCCTTGTGCAATCGTGTAACAGGTGCTCAGACCTAAAAGAGCTTTTGATGAGTGCTACTCAAATTGAGTAAGTGTATGTCTTGTTTAAAGTGCTTTGCTACGGCTTCAATTGATTCATCATTGTAATAACTTCTGTAATCTTTCTTTCGCTCTGTTGCTTTGCGCTTGTGAGGTAATTGAAGTTTGGGCAGATGAATTTTTTCTTTAATGGTTTCGAAATCCTCCAATAAGGTTTCATAACGACCAAGAAAATCCACAATGATCTTGCCGCGCAAATCGATTAGGTGGTCAGTTTGTAGTTTTGAGGCGATATCA
>JBNKVX010000052.1:0-23513 GCA_050299435.1 Cellvibrionaceae bacterium
CTTCCGATCTCCACTATATTTGTAAAGCTGTTGAATCAAACTTTTTTAATTAATTTCCTTTTATTTTTTTGTGTTCAAAAAATAAAAAATTAGTGTTTAATTGCGCACTTTTTTAAGCCAAAGTCCATGTAAAGCTCTTTCAGGTACACACATTAAATGAGTCTTTTTGTACAAAAATTTGGTGGTACTTCCGTAGGAAGCACCGACAAAATTAAAAATGTCGCACGTAAAGTGGCGGATTTTCGTGAGCAGGGCCATCAGATAGTTGTGGTGGTGTCAGCCATGAGCGGTGAAACCAATCGTCTTATTTCGCTTGCTAGTGAGATGCAAAAGAATCCAGATCCGCGAGAAATGGATGTGCTTGTATCAACCGGAGAACAAGTCACAATTGCATTATTGTGTATGGCGCTCAAAGATTTGGGTTTTGATGCGCGCTCCTATACGGGTGGGCAGGTTAAAATTCTTACAGATGATGCTCACACCAAAGCGCGAATTCAAAATATTGATGTTGAGCCGATGAGAGCTGATCTTGAAGCAGGCCGAGTGGTTGTTGTTGCAGGTTTCCAGGGTGTTGATGACGATGGAAATATTACAACTTTGGGACGAGGCGGTTCAGACACAACCGGCGTCGCATTAGCCGCAGCATTGAAAGCAGACGAGTGCCAGATTTATACCGATGTGGACGGCGTGTACACAACTGATCCGCGCGTTGTAAGCACGGCCAAACGCTTAAATAAAATTACTTTTGAAGAAATGCTTGAAATGGCCAGCTTGGGTTCGAAAGTTTTGCAAATTCGCGCAGTTGAGTTTGCAGGTAAGTACAACGTACCGCTGCGAGTTCTTTCAACTTTTGAAGATGGCCCAGGTACTTTAATAACCCTCGATGAGGATGACGAATCAATGGAACAACCTCTTGTATCCGGTATTGCTTTTAATCGGGATGAAGCAAAAATTTCTGTGCTCGGCGTGCCCGATGCACCTGGAATCGCATCAAAAATTCTTGCCCCGCTTGGAGAAGCGAATATAGAGATTGATGTTATTGTTCAAAACGTTGCAGCAGACAAAACCAACGATATTACTTTCACCGTCAATCGGTCAGAATTAGACAAAGCCAAGAAAGTCCTTGCTGGTGTGCTTAACGAAGTGGGGGCTCGAGAAATCGTCAGTGATTCCAGCATCGTTAAAGTATCCATCGTCGGTGTGGGAATGCGTTCACATGCGGGAGTGGCGGCGAAAATGTTTAAGGCTTTGGCGGAAGAAAATATCAATATTCTGATGATTACTACCTCAGAAATAAAAATTTCCGTTATTATTGACGAAAAGTACCTTGAATTAGCGGTTCGAGGGTTACATAGTGCTTTTGGATTGGAAAATATTAAAACTCCAAACTAAAAAGTTGTTGATTTTTACGTCAGATTTGGACTTAATAATGTGTCGTGCTGACAATTAGAGTAAGGCATCGCAGTTTGTAAACGATTTGATACATATGGTTGGCTGGTTTTGTTCCGCTACTCATGTCACACTTGATTTTTGAACTATCATTATTGAGTGGAACAAGTGTCTTGGGTACTTTAGGTCCTGGATGCTGAAGGGTGGTTATGAAAACCAACAGTGGTGAGCCAACATTCTAAACCCAACCACTGTACTCACAGGAAGAAAGAAGGAGATATAAATGTTAATTTTGACCCGCCGAATTGGTGAAACGCTCATGGTAGGCGATGACGTAACAGTCACGGTATTAGGTGTTAAAGGTAATCAAGTAAGAATTGGCGTTAATGCACCGAAAGAAATTGCCGTACACCGTGAAGAGATTTATCAAAGAATTCAGCGAGAAAAACAAGAACAAAGCGAATCCCAATAAGTTCGAAGAACCGGTTCTTAAATTTTCCCTTTTCAAGTTAAAATCAGGCTTATCTGTGCTGAGTAATTCGCATATGAAAGTCTGATTTTTTGCATCTGGCAAGTCTTTGATTTTTACCGCTTAATTGCTATGATGCGCCCCCCAAAGTGGCCCCGAAAGCCTGGTTGGAAGACTATTTGGAGAGGTGGCCGAGTGGCCGAAGGCGCTCCCCTGCTAAGGGAGTATATCTTGATCGGTATCGAGGGTTCGAATCCCTCCCTCTCCGCCATAAACAAAAAAAACCGTCCAATTGGACGGTTTTTTTTATATACGAATTATAGCCCCCTTCTTTCTTTTAGATATGACTCATAATCCGGGATTTCACGTTCATACGCCTCTGAAATCAAGGGTGAGGAAATAATAAAATCCGCAGAAGCCGGGTTACACGCCACAGGGATGTTCCAGACAGCGGCAATTCTTAGCAAAGCTTTCACATCCGGATCGTGTGGCATGGGCTCAAAAGGATCCCAGAAGAAGATAAGAACATCGACCTTACCCTCAGAGATTTTGGCTCCGATTTGTTGATCCCCACCAAGTGGACCACTCACAAATTTAATAATTTCCAAGCCCGTAAAGTCCTGCAATTTATATCCGGTGGTGCCCGTTGCTAGCAGGGTATGGTCAGAAAGTAGGACCTTGTTTTTGGCCACCCAATGGCAAAGTTCCATTTTTTTGTTGTCATGCGCAACCAGAGCGATACTCTTACTGGCTGTAAATTGAGCAAGTTTGTTCTTCAAGTGGCTTCTCCAATCAGTGGAATACCTAGTCAATATAGCGAATGAAGTTGAAAGTGTCAGGACATAAAAAAACCCGGTGGAACCGGGTTTTAATATATGGCGCGCTCGAGAGGATTCGAACCTCTGACCGCCTGGTTCGTAGCCAGGTACTCTATCCAGCTGAGCTACGAGCGCGTAGTCGAAGGGCGCGTATGTTATTCAGTTGGTCTTCATGAGTCAAGCCGCAAACAAGCTGTTCGGGCCTCTATGACTCGGGTTTCTTGATCCCACCTTTGGTTGTCGGTAGTTAAAGAAAACCGGCTTGATGTTCTTGACGAACCATAGCGTTAAAGCACTGAACCCAGGTGCCATCAAATTGGGAATCAATTCCACTGTTTATTTCTGAAATAGCCCGAATAACGGTTTTCCGTCGATCGCGGTCTGCCCGACCACGAGTGATAGAGAAAAATGCATCCAGGATGGAGATGATTTTTGCGCCAGGATGGATGCTTGCTCCAAGCTTTCCATTGGGGTAACCCTGTCCGTTTACCCACTCATGGTGATCCAGGACGATTTGAGCAGCTTCATCCCATCCAGGAATGCGATTTAACAGCTCGAAACCCCATCGAGGATGCTGTTTAAGCATTCTCAATTCATTTTCAGTGAATGTTGTATCTTTATCTATCAGTTCCTTTGGCAGGTAAGACATACCAATGTCGTGTAGGTAAATTGCTGCAGCAAACTGCTCGTAGGGCACAGGTTTACCGCCTATATGGTTGACCTTCATCGCCCAGTCAAACAACTGGATGCTGCGGCCAGCCCAATACTGGCTTTGGCTATCAACCTGTATAGCCATCTCTTGAAAAAATATCAGGTCGGATTGTAATTTCTCATCGTCAATAGTGATACTGATTGTGTTGTCAGCTAATGGTGCTTGGGGGCTGACATTGGGCACCGCGATACCAGCGCCAAGAAAGCCGAGAACTTTGCTGCTGGCGCTTTCCAGTTCTGCCTCATTGACGCGAGACAGGGATTCCAGCAGTGCGATGGTTTCTTCTTCCTTAAGATTATCAAAAGATTTGCCGAGTAAATCCCTGTAATGCATGTCCTTGAGTCTATCCATACATGTTTGGATGATTTCTGCGACTGCTGATGTACAGGGAAAGCGCTTCGCTCTTACACTCCCTGCCAGCTCCTCAATGGCGTGTGCATAGGCGACGATGTTGTCTAGCCCCATCATTGCGGCGTTGCCTTTTGCACTATGAATGGAACGAAAAAGATGGTTTAGCATTTCAGAGGTGGGTTGTTTTTGTATATCAGCTAAACAGATTTCGACATCTTCATAAGCATCATTAAAGCTATCGAGTAATTGTTGTTTGATTTCGTCGTCCACACTGATACCGGGTTCTGATTACTGACGGTCATCTATAAGCATAGACGTCCCGAAGCCAATGTGAATAATTCACAAACTCAGCAAGCAATTTTTCACATCTATTGTGTCCCAGAACTGGATAATAGGTCTCGTGGTACAGAAATCGGACACTTGTTAAGGATTAACAACTTCAATAAGGATTTTGAAATGTCAGGAAATCTATACCCTTTCATTGGATGCTTACTATGGGAGCGGGGCGGCATGGACGCCTCCTCCCATTTTTTCTATTTTGCCAAATTCTTTGCGCGCGTTTACTATAGAGACTGCATCCAGCCCGAAAGGGTATAAAAAAAGAAACTCTGTACTCATGCTCGAAAAAGTCAGCTTGTTCGCGAATCTTCCTCAAGATCAAATTGAGGAACTTGAATCCTTGTGTGTCGCTCGAAAATACGCACGAAACACCGTGCTGTTTATGGAAGGCGATGAAAATAATCAATTGTTTGTTGTTTGTGCTGGGAAGGTTAGCGCCTTTGTACAGGGTGAAGACGGAAAACAGTTGATTTTGAACTACATGAGCACAGGGGAGTATTTTGGCGAACTTTCGCTTATTGATAGTCAACCTCGTTCAGCCTCGATAATGACGGTTACTGATTGTGAATTTTTGACTATGTCCCGGGATAAGTTTCAAGAGTTCATTAGTAAAAGTCCAGAGCTGTGTGTTTCCCTTATGCAGGAGCTAGCCGCACGTGTTCGAAAGCTGACGCAGAGTGTGAAAGATCTGGCTTTGCTGGATGTCTATGGTCGTGTAGCGCATACATTAGAAAAGATGTGCGATGAACACAAAATTATTCGAAATCCGAAACCCACACACCAGGATATTGCCAACATGGTGGGTTCATCTCGAGAAATGGTAAGCCGAATTATGAAAGAACTGATTATCGGCGAATACATTCAACAACAAAGCGACTCAATTCAGATATGCAAACCTTTGCCGAAAGGTTGGTAACTATCTTAAATTCACCAGATGTTCAGGTTGGCTAAGACTTAATTGCAGTCGTACCTTGCGCTCGGGCGGACATTGTGGGTTCGCGCGCGATTGTTCGAAGAGTGTGAGTTGGTGTGCGTCGGAAAGTTCTGGCACATGAATACAATATTGTTCCAGCGAATAGATGCGCTGAAGTTTGACTCCCGCATTTTCAAGGTTTAAAGGTAAACTGTTTTGGATGTAACGACGGTAAATGACTTGTTCGTATTTGTTGGTAATTTCAAGCCAGTGCCCAATAATACCGATGGGAACATCATTGTAAGGGCTGACCTCACCCGTGGGTTGTTCGCCTCGAACTCGTCGCACATTGGCAGCTTGCAGTGAGGCATTGTGAATTTTAAGAGCGATACGAATAAGTGGAATATAGCGACTGGGGGTATTTCCTTCTTTGTTTTTAACGATAAGATGCATATCCTTTTCTCTCTTCAGACCCGTGGTCAGACTTAACAAACACAATGTTAAAATGAGAACTTCGCGTGCGCGTCCTTGTGTTCAACAAGTAGTGTTCAACAAGTATCTTGCTAGTGACTCATTCACTGGGCTAGCATAAAAAACAAACCTGACAAAGGCTGTAACAAACTAACAGCCAGAGAGTGAAATATTCACATTAACGAGTTAACTATGTTCAAAATCTTTATTCGATTGGCTAGCCCCTTCATTTTTCTTGCAGTAAGTTGGTCGTTGTTTGCGGCGCCGTATTCTCAAGTCAGTGATGATGGCAAGGCGGCTGTGGCCTCAGTTCATCCGCTTGCAACCCAGGCGGGTATTAAGGCAATAGAGGAAGGCGGTAATGCGGTGGATGCGGCCTTAGCTGTGGCCTATACACTGGGTGTCGTTGATACACATAACTCGGGCATTGGTGGTGGCTGTTTCATTCTGATTCGCTGGGCAGATGGAACGGTGCAAGCGATTGATGGTCGAGAAATGGCTCCGGCAAAAGCGCACAAGGATATGTTTCTTGTGAATGGCGAGGTTGATAAGGCCGCGAGTAAAACTGGCGCTTTGTCGATTGGTATTCCTGGTTCAGTGGCAGCCTTGAGTTACATTCAGGAAAAAGGTGGGAAACTCTCGCTTGCACAAGTAGTTAACCCAGCAGCAGAGATAGCTGAAGCGGGTTTTGAGGTAAATGAATATTTCGCAATGCGACAAAACCGAGCCGCGGAATACCTCCGAAAATTTCCCGCTAGTGCAGAGATATTTTTAAAGAAAAATGGCGAACAACTGCAGGCTGGAGACAAATTGATTCAGAAGGATTTGGCGAAAACTTACCGAGGTATTGCTAAAAAAGGTCCCAGTTATTTTTATAAAGGCGAGGTAGCAAAGGCCACTGATGCCTGGATGAAAAAAAATGGTGGTTTGGTGCGTTATGAAGATTTTGCTAATTATGAAATCAAGTTGCGTCAACCTGTCGTCTCAAAATTTCATGGTTATACTTTATACGGTTTTCCACCTCCCAGTTCAGGTGGTGTACATGTAGCTCAAATATTGAATATTCTCGATAATTTTGACTTAACAACCTTGTCAGAAAGCGGGCGTTACCACCTTTTGGCAGAAGCAATGAAACCGGCATTTGCTGATCGTGCCTATTGGTTGGGTGACCCAGACTATGTCAAAGTTCCGAAAGGTTTGATTAGCAAAGAATACGCAAAAACCTTGGCAAAGAAAATTCAAAAGGAGAATGCCAGCCCGGTAATAGAGCACGGGATACCGCCTGACAGCGAAAAAGATTTTTTTGAACAATTAAATAAGCACACGACACACATCGCGACTGCGGATGTTGAAGGAAATTGGGTGGCAATCACCTCGACCATCAACACCAGCTACGGGAGTAAAGTGGTTATTCCGGGAACGGGAGTGGTAATGAATAATCAAATGGATGATTTTTCTGCGAAAGAGGGTGTACCTAATGCGTTTAACCTTGTGGGCGCTTTTGCAAACAGCGTGCAACCTAACAAACGCCCACTTTCAAGTATGAGCCCAACTTTGGTTGTGAAGGATAATAAACCCGTCATGACTCTGGGTGCGGCTGGCGGGCCAACTATCATTAACCAGGTGGTGCAAACCATCGTGAATTATTTAGTTTTGGACATGCCGCTCGAGAACGCGGTTGCTCAATACCGGATCCATCATCAATGGACACCGGACAGAATTATTGCAGAGGGTGCGATGCCAACGGAAGTCAAAAAAGCACTCGAAGAGAAGGGACACAATGTGCAAACCTGGGATCAATTTGGATCCACTCAGGCAATTGCATATCGAGATGGAAAATTTATTTCAGTGAGTGAACCACGTATTCAATAATTGAGGAAAAACTATGAAGAAGCTTGTTTTAATGTGTTTAGTCGTTTTTGCTGGTGCCTGTACTATCGACCCTTACACAGGTGAGAAGAAAACAAGTAATACGGCAAAAGGTGCGACGGTTGGCGCAGTGGCCGGTGCTGTAGTGGGTGCTGCAACGGCGAGTGATAAAGATCGTAAAAAAGGTGCGCTAACTGGTGCCGCAGCAGGCGCAGCAATTGGTGGCGGTGTAGGTTATTACATGGATGTACAAGAGAAAAAATTACGTCAGGAATTGGAAGGTTCGGGCGTGCGCGTGAAACGCGAAGGAAATGACATCCATCTTATTATGCCTGGTAATATTACTTTTGCGACCAACAGTTTCGATATCCGTTCTGATTTTCACCCGGTTTTAAGTTCAGTGGCGAAAGTGTTGGCTGAATTTGATAAAACGGTAATTAAAATATCCGGACACACAGATTCCACTGGTTCGTCAGATTACAACCAAACGCTCAGTGAAGAACGCGCATCCAGTGTTGGCGCTTTTCTGGCGCAAAAAGGCGTAACACGTGGTCGCTTGCACGCTGTGGGATACGGTGAGCGCTACCCCATTGCAAGTAACAGTTCAGCTTCGGGTCGCGAACAAAATCGCCGTGTAGAATTAAAATTGGAACCCATCGAATAAAAATAAAATAGAGAGTTTGCTATGAAACAGTTAATTGCTGGCATCTTGTTGGTTACTTTTACCAGTGGAGTATTTGTTGTTTCCGTTTTTGCGGGAGAGGAGATTCGCACTGGATTGCAGCTCACCGAATATCATTTTCCACAAAAAGGTGTACCGCAAGGCAAGTTAGAAGGTCCCTTTGAGTTTCATAGCAAAATTATTGAGGGAACAGTACGCCAGTATTGGGTATTTGTTCCCGATCAATACAACAAAAAGAAACCTGCAAGTGTTCTGGTTTTTCAGGATGGGCAACGAGCAACGAATCCTAATGGGGGATTGCGTGTGCCCCAGGTTATGGCAAACCTCATTCATAAAGGTGAGATTCCCGTAACCATTGGCATATTTATTACACCAGGGAATCACTCTGAATCCTACCCTGACCTTAAAATGAGTAACCCGGATAATCGCGCACAAGAATACGATGCAATGAACGATCGTTATGCACGTTTTCTGATTGAAGAATTGCTTCCAGAGGTTGGGAAAAAATATGTTTTAACCAAAGATCCAGAGCAGCGTGCTATCGGTGGAACCAGTAGCGGTGCCATTGCAGCATTTACCGTTGCGTGGCAGCGGCCCGATTATTTTCGAAAAGTGTTCAGTGCTATTGGGAGTTACGTTTCCATAGGATTTAGACCAAATGAAAATCCGATTAAAATCGGTGGTCAGGATTATCCTGCGCTTATTCGACGCGAACCATTAAAGCCTATAAAAATATTTTTTCAGGACGGGATTAATGATCTTGACAATGAATGGGGAAATTGGTTTTTAGCGAACAAGCAAATGGTCTCTGCTCTTGCTTATGCAAATCGTAATGCAGATGAAAAAAGTATCGAAGGCCCACGTTATCAATTTACTCATGTTTGGACTGATGGCAAACACGATGATAGCCATCCAGGTGCACTCTTGCCGGAAGGTTTACGTTGGCTGTGGAAAAATAGTGATTAATAAATCATTCTGAGAGAACATCATGGAACACCGCCTACTTGGAAAATCTGGATTTAAAGTCCCTGTGTTGAGTTTGGGAACCGCTACCTTTGGTGGTGAAGGCAAATTTTTTGAGCGCTGGGGCAAAACGGATGTGAAAGAAGCTTCACGTATGGTGGATGTGTGTTTGGATGCAGGCTTAAATTTTTTTGACACGGCTGACGTTTACTCAAACGGTGTGTCGGAAAAAATATTGGGCGAGGCAATAAAAGGAAAGCGTGATCGAGTACTGGTATCAACCAAGGGCACTTTTACGATGGGTGCTGGCCCCAATGATAAAGGATCCTCGCGTTTTCATTTGACCAGGGCCGTGAATGCCAGTTTAAAACGCTTGCAAACCGATTACATCGATCTGTACTTTTTACACGCCTACGATGCGCTCACGCCTATGGAAGAAACCATGGGGGTTTTGGATGAACTCGTAAAGGCAGGCAAAATTCGTTATACCGGCGTGAGTAATTATTCCGGTTGGCACACCATGAAATCCATCGCTGTTGCCGAAAGGTATGGTTGGAATCGCCATGTCGCTTATCAGGGCTATTACTCCATGATTGGGCGTGATTACGAATGGGAGTTAATGCCACTTGCGCTCGAGCAAGGATTGGGGACGATGGTTTGGAGCCCGTTGGGTTGGGGGCGTTTAACTGGCAAAATCCGGCGCGGACAAGCTGCAAGCTCGGGTCGCATAGCAAGCGGCGGCGCTGACGGCGGGCCTGAAGTCTCTGATGAATATCTTTATAAAGTCATTGATGCCATTGATGAAGTTGCCGCCGAAACCGGGAAGACAGTGCCTCAAATAGCTTTAAATTGGCTACTTAATCGACCTTCTATTTCCAATGTTGTCGTAGGAGTGCGTAACGAGGAACAACTAAAACAAAACCTGGAAGTTGTTGAGTTCAATTTAAGCGCTGATCAAATAGCTAAATTGGATGCGGCGAGTCAGGTCACTCCCGCCTATCCGTACTGGCATCAGCGTTTTTTTGAAGATCGCAATCCCAAAGCCACCTCTTGGTAATTTTGTCGAAGATTGAATAATTGTTGGTGAGAGCTTGGCGAGCAGCGGTGTTGGCTCGCTTCAAAACATGCAGTCAATGGACAAATTCGTTTAATTTTCATCTTGCCTTAAAATACACGTGTGGTTTGCCAAAATAAGCGCGAATTACTAACGAGATGCTTATGTTTCTGAAGAAAAACCTGATTATAAGTGCAGCACTATTTGTATTTGCGGCGGTAATGGTGGTCGTTGTGTTCAGTACAGAACCCACGCCTAAACGCGAAGCGGCAACAAAGCGCACGGCAATGTTGGTTGACGTAATTATCGCGGAAGCGGGTGATTTTAAACCTCAAATTAGTGCGATGGGGACAGTTAAGGCAGAACAGGATATTGTGCTGCGCCCGCGCGTTAGTGGTCAGGTTATTTCGTTAGCGGAAGGATTTGTACCGGGTAATTTTGTTCGCAAGGGAGATGTCCTTTTGCAAATTGATCCCGCAGATTATAAAAATGCGCTAGCTCAAAGAAAAAGCGAGTTAGCCGCTGTAGAAACTGCACTCAAAATCGAAATGGGTGAGCAGGAAATAGCGAAGCGAGATTATCAACGCTTGAATCAGCAGCTTTCGCCGATGCAAAAATCTTTGGTGTTGCGTGAGCCACAACTTGCTGCTGCGGAAGCAAAAGTTATTGCTGCAAAAGCGGCGGTAAATCAGGCGCTTCAGGAACTTGAAAGAACTCAGGTACGAGCACCTTTTGATGCGCAAATTCTTAATCGTAATGTCAATGTGGGTTCCCAAATATCGCCCAATGATATGCTCGCACAGCTAGTTGGACTGCAAAAGTACTGGATTGAAGCGACGGTGCCACCAGCTAAGACGCGTCACATTCAAGATGGAGAAATGAGCCAGGTAAAAGTTTTTGATCGAACAACTTGGAAATCCAATGAGTATCGAGATGCGAAAGTGCGTGGCATTATCGGTGAGCTTCAGGGACAAACGCGTTTGGCCCGAATATTAATTGAAATATCTGACCCGCTTGCAATACTCAAAGAAAACGAAGGTAAACCGAGGTTGATTATAGGCAGTTATGTGGAATGTGCGATTGCAGCTAAACCTTTTGAAAACGTTGTGAAATTGCCGCGCGAATATGTAAGAAAAAGAGACACGGCGTGGATCATGCAGGATGACAAATTATCTATACGTGAACTGAATATTGTTTTTCGTGATGAAAATTTTGCGTATGTAAGTCAGGGCATTCAAGGCGGCGAACAGGTTGTGATAACCGCACTTTCGCGCGTTCGTGATGGTGCAGAACTCAGAAAAAAATAATATTGGAGATTACAATAGTAAAAGAGAAAGGGCTCATGACATGAGCCCTTTGTGAGTTAAATCGCTAAAGCAATTTCACGACGCAATTTTTATTCTTCACTTTGCTGAATTACTCCAGCAATAACTGAAGGTGCATCGCTGACTTCTGGCATTGCACCAATATCGGCAGAACCGGTAGTTGAAGTTGGTACTGGTGCTGCGGGCTCATCAATTTCCATTGAGCCACATTGCCCGGGCGACGCTGCCATACGTTGCTCGATCTCTCGTGCTTTTACTACGAACTGATTTTCTCCTCCGAGCAGGGTACCATCGGCAAGATTAAACATCGGAAATTGCCGACCTTCTTCGTCCTGATTATTGGGGATGCCCCACAAATCTCCGTTGCCTCCGTAGTTCAGCATCATCACCTGGCCATCAAAATTACCTGCATCACCTGTACGATCATTGCTGTCAGAGTGCGTGTAACGCAATTGAATGGGTTTATCAAAACTCACAAAAGCACCTGTTTGGTCGCGCAACGCTGTTAATTGATTCCACTCTTGCAAACCCGTCTCCCACACGTAAAAAGTGCTGACAATTTCCGAGTCATACACTTCCCAAGTATTGGTGAGCTGCGCAGCAACCTCTGCCGTTACCATAGGGCCACTGCGTACGCCCCAGTAATGGGGTGAGTTTTGCAAGGTTTGCTCTGTTACAGTTGAGTCGAAGGCTACGGCAGCGCCTTGTCCATTTACCAAAGTTAAGGCAGCACTTCCCGTTTTAGCAAAACTATAGCTATAACCCTGTTCCAAGCTTTGTACCATTGCTTCATAGGGGCTGCTTGGGCCATCAAAGTTTTGCAAACGATCCGAAGAAATACTGCCTGCTAAGCAGCGATCAAAGCAAACGAGACTTAAGTCATCCCCTTCAAAATTACTTCCATTCACATATTCTTGCTGAAAGAAAGTAATATTTGTACTGCCAGAAACGTATTTGACTTCGCCGCCAAGCTGATTTGAATGCATATATAGCGTTTCAAATTCTTGCAGTTCAATGAACTCCGGTGGCATTTCTTCAATTTGTTCGCCGTTTTCAGTATGCATCAAACCACCCATGATGTAGAAACCGCTGGTGGATACACCGTCGAGTTCGGCATCGCGGTAATTTACAAGCAAGTGATCAAATCCGGCTTGATACGCACTGTCATTCCAGTAACTAAATTGAATACCACGTGTTTCTGCAAGTGAAAGTGTTTCTGCCGAATTGCGAATTAAACGGCCAGGTGCACGGACCAGAGTGTAATTGGTTGAACTTTCTGTTTCATAATCAAAACGTTCAACTGTTGCGCCGTTTTCTAAAACTACGTCTCCATCAGTCCACAATCCCCAGTAACTTACATAACCGTGTGAATCATTTACGCCGTCATCGTTGCCGTCGTATTTAATGGGGAATCCAGAATTAATGTCAACACGATCACCGGTGCTGCTATTGTATAAATCATAACGCCACACGGAATCATCGAACTCGGTTCGACTTAAGCAATCTCCACTGTTGTCTCCGGATTGAAAAGCTAATTCCTCGCTACTCTCGGCCGATTGCACTAAGACATTAGATTGATTAAATGCCAGGGCATGCGCACCGCCCCATTGTCCCCACTGTTGTGCAGTAAGTGCGACACCTTGTGTTTTGTCAGCAGTCATTACAACACTTGCACTTTGAGAAGAGGGGGTGCCATCGCGATTGTCACCTTCGTACAAAGTAAATCCGATAAACCCATCAAGATCATTAACAGTTTTTAATTCGCCACCGCCTCGACGCTCGGTATCTTCAATTGTATTGAAAAAATCAAAATTAAAAGTGAATTGACCAAATGGATTTTCATCACTGGCCCCTTCCGAAATTACAGCTTTAAATCGAATTGCCTGTTGGTCTTCGCCTTCGTTCATTTCTGGAATCCAGGCCGAAATATTTAGCGGTTCTAAATCCGACCCGCGCGTAGCTTCAACTACCACTTCTATATAGGAAGGTGTATTCGCCGCACCGCTTGCTTGTCCACTGTCATCACTGTCACTTTCAAAACAGCGCTTGTCGTCAGCTAAAACGAGATAAGGGCCCGCATTAACAAATTCGGTTACGCGCATCTGATCCGTAAAACATAATATCCCGTTTACTAGCTCAAGCGGTTCAAGCGCTTCGTTCCAAATGTGACGTTCCTGGCTATCCGTAGAATATTCTGTACCCTCATCGTCATAGGCCGCAAAAGCAAAAGTTGAAAAACTTAAACTTGCGATGGCAGCTGCTAAAGGTTTAATTTTCATTAGTCACTACCTCCATTTTTGAGGGTAATCTCAAAGTTGATGTTTCAACGGGTGCCTCCAACATTCCGCCACTGGAGGAGGAAGAGGAAGTGCTGGATGATCCACCGCTGGAAGAATTGGATGGTGCCTGGGTTTCCGGATCGCTGGAACTGCCACCACAGGCTGTTAATAAAAAAGAAAGGCTAAGTAAGCCGAGAAATAGGATTCGTCGCATACCCATTTAAGGTCTCCTGTACTGCAATTCAAAAAATCTGAAACAACATTTGAATCAGGCTTGAGTTTGACTATAGGTAAAGACGCGGAGATTTTATGACCTGGAGCTATATTAAAAGCTTATAGATATAGCTAAATTAACACCGTAAACTACTAAGTGTTTGAATTATATGGATATTAATATTTCGACTGGATTAAGAGTTGGTGTTTTAAGAATCTTGAATTTGGGACAATGTATCCCTTATGAGAATTTAGTTTAAAAATCTCAGCAATTTGAGAACAAGGAAGCGTAGCGCGTGTGAATTCGGCGTAATAACAAAATCAGCTTTACTCCCTTTGCTTCTAACATAGAAATTTAAGCGCCAATTTTTCAGGCTTGGTTAAGTTCAAAGTTCGGCTGAGCCGAGGATTTGCAGCTGGGCTTTACAAGTGTTGAAGATTACAAAAAAAAGACCTGAGTTGCGCAATAATAGTCCCTTAGATCACGAGAATCTAAAATGATTTACATTTACTCTCAGGATAAAAATCGAAAAGTTGTTTTTTTATTCAGTACTTTGCCGCTAATCCCAAGTGTATTGGCTCACCATAGGGGGTCTTTCTAATGTCGAAATCATCAAAACAAAAGTCAACGAAGAATTTACACTTTAAACAAGCCAAAAAGAACGGAGTGAAAAACTGTGAAAGTTAAATTCTATGAAAATTAATCCTCAAGAAGTTAAACCCACAACTATTAGTCAAGGTGCCGCATGATCAGTCCCATCGAATGGATGGCACGCAACTCCATCGCCGCTAATTTACTGATGATAATTTTGATTGCCGGTGGTTTATACATGGCGGCCACTATGCAAAAGCAAGTGTTCCCGGAATTTGAGTTGGACATGGTCGAAATTAGGGTGACCTATCCGGGCGCTTCGCCTGAAGAGGTCGAGCACGGTATCTTGCAACCCATTGAAGACGCAGTGCGCAGTGTGCAAGGGATCAAGGAGCTTTCGTCGCAGGCGCGTGAAGGTTGGGCTTATGTTTCTCTTGAACTGGTGG
Organism: Cellvibrionaceae bacterium; assembly: GCA_050299435.1. Taxonomy (GTDB): domain Bacteria; phylum Pseudomonadota; class Gammaproteobacteria; order Pseudomonadales; family Cellvibrionaceae; genus 1162T-S-0a-05. The sequence goes on from JBNKVX010000052.1 coordinate 14,886, forward strand.
CCGGAACTGACCGTATGAAGGCATTTTCAGAGGTTGACCAGGCTGTGAATCGCATTCGCACCTTCCCTGAGGATGCGGAAGATCCAGAAGTGCGCATCCGCGCAAATCAGCGGCAAGTGATGGAAGTGGGATTGTATGGCGATATTGATATCTGGAGTTTGCGAAAACTTGGTGAACAGTTGCGCGACCGCTTGTTGGTGGAAGAAAGTATTACACAAGTTGATATGGGTAACATTCCCGACTACGTCACTCACGTTGAAATCTCACAGGAACAACTGCGACGCTATCAACTTACACTTGGACAAGTTGCACGCATCATAGAACAAAGTGGGCGCGATGTTCCCGCTGGTGCGATTGAAACCAGTCACGGTGAAATTTTGTTGCGTTTAAACGAACGTAAACAGTGGGCAGAAGAATTCGCAAGTATACCGATCATTACAGCAGAAAATGGGGCGAGTATTACGCTCGGCGAAATTGCCAATATTTATGATGGCTTTGAAGAAAGTGGCTTTCATTCACAATTTAATCGGCAACCTTCAATTGAAGTGCGTATTTTTCGAGTCGGTGATCAAAGCCCACTAGACATTTCCAAAGCTGTACAGACTGTCCTGAAAGAATTGGATACCACTTTACCTCCCGGTGTGAATTACCGGATTGATCGCAACGATGCCGAAGATTTTAAAGATCGCTTAATGCTTTTATTGGAAAACGGTGGCTTAGCGGTCTTCATCGTATTGTGCATACTTGCGATATTTTTAGAATTGCGGCTCGCCTTCTGGATCATGATGGGGATGTGCATTTCATTCGTAGGCGGGATTTTGTTTTTGCCCTTCCTCGATATCAGCATCAACATGATCAGTATGTTTGCTTTTTTGGTGGTGCTGGGAATTGTAGTAGACGATGCAATTGTCGTGGGTGAAAACGTTTATGAATATCGTCAAAGTGGCTTGGATAAAGTGAATGCTGCAATTAAAGGTACGCGTGAAATTGCTGCACCAGTGACCTTTACAATTCTTACAACCGTAGTTGCATTTGTACCCGTGATGTTTATTCCCGGAGTAATGGGAAAATTTTGGTGGCCTTTTCCCGTAGTGGTTATTGTTGTGTTATTTTTATCGCTCTTCGAAGCTTTGTTTATACTGCCCGCGCATCTGGCACACACCAGTACCGAACACAAAAGTAAGTTCAGTAAAGCCGTGCATGAACGTCAGCAAATTATTGCTGCCAACTTGAACCGTTTTGTGCAAAATAAATATAAGCCGTTCATTGAGCTTTGTTTAAGACATCGATATATCACTCTCAGTGCAGCACTTTCTGCTTTAATTATTGCGGGTGCTTATGGCACCAGTGATCATATGGGTATGATCATGATGCCGCGTGTGGCGGCCGACGAAATTGAAGCCGGTGTGCGTTTACCGGTGGGCAATACTCTAGACCAAGCTGCAAAAGTTGCCAATGAAATAACCGAATCTACGCATCGCATGTTTGATGAACACGATTTACATAAAGTTGCTGAAGGAATCAAAACCAATGTGCGAGGAAAAAGTTTTATCGATGTAGAAATTGTGATGCTGCCGCCGGACGAGCGCGATATGAGTGCGGCGGAAGTGATAGAGTTATGGCGCAACGAAATTGGCGATATTGAAGGTGTCGATCAAATAACATTTGAGGCTGAGCGTGGGCCAGGTGGCTGGCAGGACGATATCAGTGTTGACCTCAGTCATAACGATGTTGATTTGCTCGCAGATGCCAGTCAGGTATTTAAGCAACGGATGAGTGAATACAGCAATACGCGAAACCTTAATGACAGTTATAACAAAGGAAAATTACAGTACAATTTTACTGTGTTGCCAGAAGGACAATTGATGGGTTTTACTCCAGATGCCGTCGGGCGGCAAGTGCGGGATTCATTTTACGGGGCGGTTGCCATGCGCCAATTGCGTGGTACTAACGAAATAGAAGTGCGTGTAAAACTGCCGCTCGAAGAGCGACAACAACATCACACACTTGAAGATTTGATTATTCAAACGCCGGATGGCAAAGAGGTGCCTTTACATGATGTGGCAAACGCAGAGCTAAGTGAAGCCTTCAGTACACTAAGCCGTCGTAACGGTCGCCGTGTAATTAATGTGGGTATGGATGTAGAACCTCAAAGCGCGCTCAACCAGGTGAGTGCAGAAATGAAAGCGGAAGTGCTTCCACAATTACGCTCAGAGTTCCCCGGCCTCACTTGGAGTTTTCGCGGTAGTGAGGCTGAAATGCGCGAATCCACACGCGTATTGTGGAGCGGGTTTTCGATGGCGATGTTTGTAATTTATTCCTTGCTTGCCATTGCATTTCGCTCATATCTACAACCACTGATTGTAATGATCAGTATTCCCTTTGGCTTAATCGGCGTTGTCGCAGGACATTTGTTATTGGGCTACGATTTGTCACTCGTAAGCTTAATGGGCATGGTAGCCCTGAGCGGGGTGGTGGTGAATGGCGCGCTCATTATGGTGGATTACGCGAATCGAAAACGGAAAGAGCTCGACGTGTTTGAAGCCATTCTGGAAGCGAGTGTTCGTCGCTTTCGTCCCATTTTCCTGACTACTCTGACTACCTTTGGCGGTTTGTTTCCCATTATTATGGAAAGCTCTCGCCAAGCCGCTCAGCTTATTCCTATGGCGATTTCTCTGGGATTTGGTATTCTCTTCGCCAGCACCATTATTCTCATCATTGTGCCATGTTTTTACATGGTATTGGATGATATAGGAAAGGTGTGGAAAAAAATTGAAACGAAGGACTCTGAAAGAATTGTAAATTAATCTTCTGCCTTCGCAGCTATTATTAATGAGAACTGAGACGAACCCGGGTTTTGGGTTTGTAAGTTAAAGGAGAAAGACGTTGAATATTAAATCAATCAGTATGTTAGTCGTGAGTGCTTTTCTGGTATCCCCTTCCATTGCTCAAAATAATTCTGGTGAAACTGCTGAGAAGCCTATTTCAGAATTTAGCGAATGCGTTGCTGTAGAGCTGTACACCATTAGCCCAAAAGCGGCAAATAAAGGGGCAGAAATTAAAGGTACTACTAAGATCCCTGAGGGCTGGACACTTGTTGGAGGCTCTGGCGGCGGTGGTCATCCAACTATGGTTATTTGCCGCTAAAATTCTATTCATACAGAGAGCGTCAAATTAGAAAAAAGAAGTGAAAAAGGGGCAGTGGAAAATACGCATTGCCCCTTTTTTTCTTAAATTACAAACGGCGTTTTTGTAAGGTATAAACACCTAATAAGCCAAATAACAAAAGATAAAGAGATGCAGGTTCGGGTACTTCTACAGAAAAATCTTTGACGAGCCAGCCGCCCACTGAATCAGGGCCAAAGTTTTCAGCATATGTCAAATTGTCTCTCAGAGAATAGGTCGGAGTGCCGCCCATATTGATAAAATCCAGGCCGGTTACCTCATAGCCGCTACCAATGCCTGGTGTGCCACTGATGCCGAGAACTTCGAGATAAGGCCCTTGTTGAGTTGTAAAACCGATTAAGTTAATTAATGCGTCCACAGCAGCAAAATCAGTTGTAAGAGAACCTATTGTTGGCAGATCAGCTTCTGTAAAAAGCAATTGAATTTCTTCAAAAGTGGCTATACGGAAACCACTGAATAATCCGCCAGACATTATCTCAGTACTGAGTTCGTTATAAGAAAAGCCTTTGCTAAATGTAAGATCCAACCATTCCATGCCATTTGTTGTATCCACGGTAATGGCACCAGCCCCAAAGTTTATATCGTCGCTGCTAATGAGTGCGGCATTTGTGCACATAAAAGCAAAAAAAGTGACAATAAATAATACGATCTTTCTCATTACTGTTTCCCAATAAATTCAAATTATTGTTGGTTATAATTTAGTCGCGCAATCTAGCGGCTCTCAATAATGAAATCAAGCTTGGTAATTAGAAACTATGATGGGGTTTACATTAATCCCGGTTCAAAAAAACTTGTTTGGACTCAGTCTAGGGTTAGAATACCAATTTGGATTTAGGTTGTTTTTTAAGACTGTTTTGAAATGCAGTAGATTGTTAGCCAGCAACAAACGCTATCAAGGGGCCTTAAACACACTTAAAAATGTTGAGATGGTCGTCGAATTGATAGACGAAGAGCCTTATTACTACATCAATGCCGAGACAGAAGGATCGGGGCTTTGTGCGGATTTCACTACTGTGTCAGTTTCTTTTTACGGTCCCATTCCCAGAATGAGCCAGGCTGAAGATGTTGCAGGTTTGACTTTTCCCATTGAATTTACAGGAGAGGGGGATGACGCTAATCTTTGTATCTCTGATTTGGATGTCTATCATTCCGCACGTTTCGATAGCAGCGTTACGATAGAGCGCGTGGAGAAAGATATTGCTTATGTCTCTTTCACGGGTAGTTTTACGAGCTACGAAATAGAAGAGGCTGTGGCAAATTCTGTTCCGGATAAAATTTCAGGCACACTGGAGGCACGACTTAGTGCAAATAGCTATTAATAGGGTAGGAATGATGAAGGGATGGCAGCGTGTTTTAGCAGTTCTTATGTTGTTGGTTATTGTGCAATCCGCAGCGCTACCCGTTTTTGCCGAAGAAGGACAGAAGGTAAGGGCAATTATCTTAACTGATATGGAGGCCGACCCCGATGACAAACAGTCATTGGTACGTTTGCTTTTATATTCCAATCAGATTGAGATTAGAGGATTAATTGCAACAACTTCCTGCTGGCTTAAAACTGAAGTAAACCCGGATTCGATAAAAAGCATCATTCATGCTTATGCTGAAGTTTATTCAAACCTGGTGAAACACCAAGAGGGGTTTCCAAAACCAAAATCGCTGCTGAACTTTGTTAAACAAGGGTTACCGAAATATGGCATGTTAGGTGTTGGCGAAGGTCAGGATTCAGAAGGCTCGGATTGGATTATCAAAGAGTTGGAAAAAGAGGATGAACGACCTTTGTGGATTTCAGTTTGGGGAGGAGTGAATACACTCGCACAGGCGCTGTATAAAATTGAAAATTCTAAATCAAAAAGCGAAGCCGCCGCACTGATTGCGAAACTCAGGGTGTATACGATCTCTGACCAGGATGACAGTGGGCTTTGGATAAGAAACCGATACCCCGAGCTGTTTTATATCGTCAGTCCAGGTGATCATTATGGCAGCGCCACATGGAACGCAATTCATACGGCTATAGACAATTTCGATAACACTACAATAAGTAATGATTGGCTGGCTGAAAATATTCAAAAGGGGCACGGGTCGTTAGGCGCGATGTATCCAGATGTGGCTTGGGGAATGGAAGGCGATACGCCAGCCTATTTATCCTTGATACCCAACGGCCTGAATAACCCTGAGCATCCGGAATGGGGAGGATGGGGTGGACGCTATGAATTCTATCAACCAGTGTATATTGAAAATAAGGAAGGCAGTTCGGAATCTGGCGTGCCTTACAAACCAGAAACGCGAAAAATCTGGACTAATGCGCAAGATAGTTACACGCCTTATGTAACAAACAAATATGGAAGAACAGTGAAGCTATATGACAGGTCATTTAAAAGTGATAAGGCAAGTTTATGGCGATGGCGTGACGATTTTCAAAATGATTTTGCCGCGCGTATGGATTGGACAAGCCAATCTTATAAAGATGCCAATCACCCGCCTGTCCCGATACTGAATCATGCCGAACGCCTAAACTTAAAATCCGGAGAGCATTTTCAATTGAATGCCAGCCTATCTTACGACCCCGATGGTGATAGCCTGGGATTTTTATGGTTTCAATACCCGGAAGCGGGGTCATTCAAAGAGCCTGTAAAGCTCGGCCCTCCTGAAAATACTGATCGCCTATACGGAGTGGCTCCAGAAGTCAGTAAAAAAGAAACAGTACATGTGATACTAAAAGTCACAGACAAAGGTGATCCTCAGTTATCCCGCTACAAAAGAATTATCTTAAGTGTAAGTCCGCGATAGGGCGGACACCAACGCGAGAGCAGCCTTACTCAGCAATCACGGAAGACAAATTTTGCACAACGCAATTCCTACCTTTGGATTTTGCGTCGTATAAAGCATTGTCTGCCAATGCTATAAATCGAAGGGCATCAGCACGATTTAACGGTATCGCTGCTTTAACACCAATACTTGCTGTGAGTTTGATTTCCTGATCTATAACAACGATGGGTTTTTTCTCGATCGCCTTGCGGATATTTTCTGCCACAATAAATGCACCTTCGCTTGTAGTATCAGGTAACACCAGACAAAACTCTTCACCACCGTAACGGGCCACTAAATCTGCTGGGCGTCTTACAAGCGAATTTATACGTTGTGCTACGGCTTTGAGGCATTCATCGCCAAGCAAATGACCAAAAGTATCATTTACAGATTTAAAGTGGTCAATGTCAACCAGCAGGATTGCAATACTTTTCTTCTGTCTATGTGCTCGATCAAACTCCTGACCAATGAATTTATCAAGATAACGTCGATTTTTGAGCTGAGTGAGTTGATCGGTATCGCTGAGTTCTTGCAATTTCTGATTGGCATACTCAAGATCTCTCGTCCTTTGCTCAACACGTGTTTCAAGTTCTTCATTTGCCTGACGCTGAATATCGAGTGCGTCTTGTTGTGCGTGAATTCGGAGTGCACGTTCTGCGTTTATTCTATCTGCAAGCGCAAAGGAAAAAAATAACACATCCAAAAGTGATCCGATTTGAATGGCTGAATCAGTTATTGTGTTTCTTGGTAGTATATGGAATTTATTTAACGCCATGACAATACTCCCGGTTAAAAACATTGACCATGCCAGCAAATAATATTGAGCGGAAGAGTTGCCTTTTTTCAATGCAGCGAAGCCGGTAACAAACCCCCAGATACAGGAAATCACCGAAAATAGAATAGTCGCTTTGATTGCAAATTTATAGGGAGCAAGAAAAGCAAATAAGGTGAGAAAGGCACAAAAAGATAGAGCGCCATAGTGTATTCGATTGTAGGTTTTAGAAAGATTTGGTACATCGAGTAACCTACCTGAAAACGCGTAAGAAGACATTAGTAATAGTGAAAGAAAAACCAGAATAGACGTATCATTCCATTGCGAAGCATGTGGCCAAAAATATTGATAACTCCAACCGTGAAGGCACATAAAAAACATGAGCACGAAAAACACATTTGCAACGTAGTAAATATAAACGCGGTCTCGTAAAACCGAGAACATAAAAAGGTTATAGAGTGCAATAATTAAAAGCCCACCGAAATAAATACCTTCAATCAAGTTATTGCTGATATCTTGTTCATAAAAAGACTGTAGATCCCATAAATTTAAAGGAACTTGTACTGCACTGGTTGACTTTACGCGAATGTAGATAGTGGTAGACTCGGATTGAGTTAAATCAATTGGGACAAGAAAATTTCGATGCAATATAGGGCGCTGTTCAAAGGGATGTTTGTCTCCGAGTAGGAATCGTTTACTGCCCTTACGGTTGCTTATTTGATAAACATCAATGAAATCAATTACTGGGTAAGCGATTTCCATTAACCAGTTTCCACTCTTGTGTGGATTTTCGATATTAAATCGTAACCACCAAACAGAGTCGCTATACCCTCTGTTAAATACTTCGGATTTTATTTCTTCCCAAATTTGGTTTTCCGAGGTAATTTGATTTATAGAAATATTTCCTTTTGGATCTTCCAGAAATTCAATTCCGTCAATCAAAGCGATCTTCCCCTCAATCGGTGTGGTGAAGGTCCCCGCCGCATTGGCTCCGGAGGGGATAATCAAATATGCACCGATTAAGAAGGTAATCAGGGGTAAAAACTTACGAGAATGTGGGTTGGATTTAAATGCCAAAGGTACAACGCTTATACAGTTAGTAATACTTAAAGCTTAGTTTGCGGGCTTGGGATCACAAGCCTGAAGATGATATTGGTGTCAATATACGCTGTTGAATATCAGGCAAATAGTCGTATTATGGTCTTAGGATAGTGCTAAAAGGATGTTCTCATTGGCAGAGGAGGATGCCTTATGAGCGACTTGGAACGGCAAGAAAAACCCCTGGGTAAAGACTCCTGGGCTATAGGCGGAGGTACAGTTCTGGGTTTGGGAATTGGCTTCTTTTTTCTTCAGCAGTCAGCGCTCTATTTTGTAGGTTGTTTGTTGGCAGGCGTGGGCGTGGGGTTGTTGGTGACGGCGATACTAGCATCTAAAAAATAGCACCAGCGGAACTGTATATAAATTAATACTTATTGAAGAACTCCTGGATAGCTTGAGGGTGGTCATGCTTGTTTACGTTGGATAAATAGGAAAAATAAGGGGTTTGGCAATTTTTAGTATTAAGTATCGACAAAAGGTAATTTTGGCAATAAGTATCTTTGCACTGTTATGTAGTGGCAGTGCGAATTCTAAAGATTGGGAAAATCCCAGCGAGCGTTATCTTGAAGTTTATAAAAAGTACGAATCTGAAACGTGCCCAATCGAGCAAGGAAAAATAAAGCATTTTGTTTATTTTGCACGAGATCGAGAGTCAATTCGCAATCACCCCTTGCTGAAACATTCGGGTTTTTCTGGCGCGCAGATTATGTACGCTTGGTCACAGTTGGAAAAAAACAAGGGCGAATATGATTTCAGTTTGATTGAAA
>JBNKVX010000053.1:0-23508 GCA_050299435.1 Cellvibrionaceae bacterium
ATTGTTTTTCATTCAAATTTTAAATAAAAAATCGGTTAAAAACTGATTGGTAAATCAGAAAATCGCTCAGTTTTTTTCCTTCTAAAATTTGATTTTTTTTACTGAAAACTAACTAATTTTTCTGATTACCGGTTTTGTAATAAGAAGTTGAGAAATTTCTTTGTTTGGATCGCCTAAGTTATTGTTTAAGGGCTGATTTTGAATATTAGGGTGTTAAATTTTCATCGCTGTTAGGAAACGACTGGAATATTTTCGGTGCTGTAAATAAAAAAATCGTCTAAAAAAATCACAATAATATGACCGAAATGACAACGTGGTCGCAAAGTTGCTGGCACTCAAAGCCACAAACTTGACAAAGCCTTGGCCGGGTCAGTATGTTGTACAAACGGATTTAGACGTCACAACAATAATAATAGATGAGGTACCCATGTCCCAGAACGATACAATAGATCGCATTCTTAATGCGGCGACCATCCTGTTTGCGGAACGAGGGTTTTCAGAAACATCGCTGAGGACAATTACAAGTACGGCAAATGTCAATTTGGCAGCGGTGAATTATCATTTTGGATCCAAGAAAGAGTTGATACAGGCAGTTTTCAATCGGTTTTTTGTACCCTTTTCTCACGAGCTGGACGAGCAGATAAGTGATCTCGAAAGCCAGATAAAAAAAGGGCATGAGATAAAATTGGAAATGGTTTTGCGTTCTATCTTGCATGCTTTACTCAATGCAACAGAAGAGATTAATGATCGTCCGCAGCGTATCATGCGCCTAATCAATCTCGCTTATTCCCAGCCACAGGAACATCTAAGACAATTTCTTGTTCAGAACTATTCAGAAACTTATGAACGTTTCATTTCGCTGTTGAAAGTAGCCATGCCACAAGTGGACCGAACCGTTTTCTATTGGCGCCTTTATTTTATGTTGGGCGCAGCGGTTTTTAGTCTTTCCAGTTACGACCCTATTCGAGCAATACTGCAATTAGAGTACAATGAGGACACCTCGCTGGAAGAAGCAGTGAATTTACTCATCCCATCATTAGTTGGAGTACTGGACGCACCGGATGTCTGAAACGCCTATATCGCCCCTGATTCTCGATATCGAAAAAGAATATGTCACCGAAGAAGATAAAGAATTACTTTCCCACCCCTGTGTTGGAGGATTGATATTTTTCGCGAGAAATTTTAGTGATACCCAGCAACTGAGTGAATTAATTCGCGAGATTCGCTCAATCAGGCCCAATCTGTTGCTTTGCGTAGATCACGAAGGCGGAAAGGTTCAGCGTTTTAAGCAAGGCTTCACACGGCTACCAGCGATGCAAAACCTCGGCACGCTATATCGGGAAAATTCCTCACTAGCCAAAAAAACCTCCAAAGAGCTTGGATGGTTACTGGCTGCTGAATTAAGGGCCTATGATATCGACATCAGTTTTACGCCGGTGCTCGATGTGGACCGCAACTTCAGCTCCATCATTGGCGATCGAGCGTTCTCGGATACACCTGAAATTGTCAGTGATTTAGTATCTGAATTTTTGGAAGGTATGCAAGAGGCGGGTATGCGGTCAACAGGTAAGCACTTCCCGGGACACGGTTCCGTGCGCGAAGATAGCCATCACGAATTACCAGTCGATCATAGACAATTAATTGCACTTGAGCAGCACGATCTAATTCCATTTGTAAAACTCATGTCAAAACTAGACGCGATTATGCCAGCACATATTTTGTTTCCCCAAATTGATGAAAGCCCGGTTGGGTTTTCCAAAAAATGGATTCGCGAAATATTGCGGCAAACCTACAGTTTCGAAGGTTTGGTTTTTAGTGATGATCTGAGTATGGAAGGCGCAGCAATTGCCGGCAATTATAGAGAACGTGCACGCGCAGCACTGGATGCGGGTTGCGATTCTGTGCTGGTTTGCAATAATCGCGATGCGGCAATTTCAGTGCTTGAAGACATTGAAACTTATCGCAATTCTCTTGAGGTGCATTCATTAAGCGCCATGAGCGGTGATCGGGCCAAACAGCAAGATTGGAAAAGCCTGATTGAGAGTGAGCGTTACTGCAAAGCACAAGCGCTGTTGGAGCAAATCAATCAATCATTGGGTTAAGGAATGAAAGAAAAAATTGAATCAATGACAACTTGGGTCAAATTCGTGACCGGCGAAGAATACGTGTGGATTGCTGACGTGTTTGTCGTTGTTATGCTGACTTTAGTTGTGGCCTTGGTCTTCAGTAAATTCGTTGAAAAATTAAGAGAAAAAGCCAGCCTTACCAAAACGCTTTGGGATGACGCCTTGTTTGAGACCATAAATCGGCCCGCAAAGTGGCTAATTTGGGTGATAGGTTTAAGTACCGCTGCAGAAATAGCAGGTGGGGTAACAGAGTCCGCCATATTTCAATCAGTCGGTGAGATTCGGCAAATTCTGGCAATTGCTATTGTTGCCTGGTTTCTGAATTCATTTATAAAACGCGTTGAAGAAAACCTTGTTACCGGAGAATTCACCCAAAAGCCGATGGATAGGACAACGGCAGTAGCTCTGGGCAAACTAGTGCGTATTTCAGTCATCGTTACAGCGGTGTTAGTTGCGTTACAGTATTTGGGTTACAGCGTGTCCGGTGTGCTGGCCTTTGGTGGCATTGGTGGTATTGCGGTGGGTTTTGCAGCAAAGGATTTGCTGGCGAATTTCTTTGGTGGCCTCATGATATATCTGGATCGTCCCTTTGCAGTTGGGGACTGGGTACGATCTCCCGATAAAAATATAGAAGGGACGGTAGAAGATATTGGCTGGCGCCTTACTCGCATTCGTACATTCGACAAAAGACCACTCTATATACCCAACGCCACTTTTACCCAAATTTCTGTTGAAAACCCTTCACGTATGCAAAATCGCCGCATTTATGAAACTGTCGGCATTCGCTACGACGACGCTCTGAAAATGGAAGGTGTTGTTGCAGAGGTAAAGGAAATGCTAACAGCACACCCCGATATAGACGAAAGTAAAACACTTATTGTGAACTTCAACGCATTTGCTGCCTCTTCACTCGATTTCTTCGTCTATTGCTTCACCTACACCACGGAGTGGATCAAATTTCACGAAATCAAACAGGACGTTCTGCTGAAAATTCTTGGGATTATTGAAGCGCATGGGGCTGAGTGTGCCTTCCCAACTTCTACATTACATATCCCCGAGGCAATCAAATTAGACCAGAAAAGCTGAAAGGGTCTTAATAAGCAACGTATGCGCTCAGATAAAATTTCCCTGGAAATTGTGACCTTGGCACTATAGACATTAGTATTTATTTGGCTTATCTTCGCCGAGTCAGGTAAACGGAAACTTTTCCGGAAGTCTGATGCAATTCTGGAATGTTTTTATTTCGGATCAATGTAAACGATTGTAATCATAAAATAATAAGTAAAAGTAGTAAGAGGCAAGACAATGGCAGATCGAGCACTTGGAACAGTTAAATGGTTTAACAATGCACGAGGCTACGGCTTTATCACCACTGGAGAAAATGGAGACGATATTTTCGTTCATTATAGAAATATTCGTGGCGAAGGTTATCGTTCCTTAGCTGAAGGACAGCAGGTAGAATTCGAATTACAAGAAGGTGATAAAGGTTTACAGGCTGACGACGTTTGTTGCGTTTAGTACTTAAGGTGTAGTACCTAAGATGTAGTAGCTAGGTAGTCCCTGGGCGTTTTTAACCTTTTCTGTACAAACTTTCAGTGTGCAAATTTCGCGACCAGGGCATGTACCCTGGTTTTTGCACAATGCACTTTGCGTAGCGTTGTAGTTAAGTTTGTGGATTAAGATAGTAATTCAAGCTAATGGCTCAGCGCTGTGCGTTCTCAAGCTCTGCTTCGTTGTCTGAGCCGGGTTTTTTGTAGTTGTCGATGCGAACCAAAATACCCAATTTGGGATGATCGAGATAATGTAGTTCTCCACTGCGCATACGGCGGGTTTGCTCAAGCTTGACTATCTGTTTTATTACATAGTTCTGTTTGCCTACAGATAGATCTTCTTTTTCCGAATTGTTCAGACCAAAACGCATAGTTTGTCCATTTTGGTTTTGCATCCACGGTGGTGTGGTGCTGCCGAATTCACTAATTTTGTTATCTACGAAATTATCTGTCATATCGAGATTTGCATTGCGATTTGGAGGCTGGGGTAGGCTGGGCCACCAGTTATCCTCTTGACCTATATTGGCTTCAAAGCTTGAAAACCAAATATCAGCATCCAGGTGCAAATAACGACTTACACTTATTGTTAAACTTCCCTCTAGTTCATAGTGCTCATCATAAGTATTTCCACCACTGACAATAATAGATTGCGCTGTTTCTCGGCTTGCCAGGGGCTGTCGCCAAACTTTATGGAACAGCACTCGCATATCACGCTCAGAATCAACTGCACGGGATTCTCGGGAAAGCTGGTAAAACTCGTCGCCGAGATCAATAAAAGGTTTTTCTTCAGGAACTTCGTTCAAATCGCTTTGACTAGCAGGAAACTGTTGAGCTTGTAACTCCTTTTCTTTTGCTTCAATTTCCTTGAGTTCTTCAGGTGTGATCAAGCGAATACTGTTATTGGGATAGGCTAGCAGTATGTTTCGTGGCCAAAATTCAGGATCACTCGGGTCGCCCCTAAAATTCCTGTTTTCAAAAATAATGACTTCAATTTGATACCAGAGTGGCTCATTTTCTGAGCTGTCAGTTTGTGCAAGGCTGTGCAAGCTGTACAGCGCCAGAGCCAGGTAAGCTATAAATACGCTGCCTTGCAGGCCGCTAGTGGTGTTTCGCTTCAGTCTCATAAGAGCGTCCTGTATCGAAGAATGCTAGAGCTTAACTGGCTTTGGCTAAATCATTTAAGAGCTTGTTCACGGTTTTTAATCGCGAGTCACTATTTTCTGTTTCAATGAAAAAACGCAGTTTATTCGCGCCATCCAGCTTGTAATATTGTGGCTGCCGCTGAACAAGATTAACAATGGTCAAGGGGTCCACTTTTGTCGCAGCTGCAAATTCAACTTTGCCTCCGGAACTGTTGGCTTCGACCTTAATTATACCCAGTTGTTCAGCGGAAAAACGCAGGCGAGTTTGTCTTATCAGGTTTTTTAATGGTTCGGGCAATAAACCAAAGCGATCAATAAACTCGACTTGCAAGGCTTCCAGTTCTTCTTCATTTTTTACGGAGGCAATTCGTTTATACAAAGTCAGGCGTAGATGTACATCTGGAAGGTAGTCTTCCGGAATAAGTGCAGGGATCTGCAAGTTAATTTCAATTTCACTTTCGTGAATATTTTCAATATCAAAATATTTACCTTGCTGTATTGCTTTCACAGCTTTATCTAGCAAATCCATATACAGAGAAAAACCAATTGATTGCATTTGCCCGCTTTGTTCCTCACCAAGTAGTTCGCCGGCGCCTCGAATTTCCAAATCGTGTGAGGCGAGTGTAAATCCAGCGCCGAGATCCTGGGCTTCTGTAATGGCTTCCAGGCGTTTATGTGCATCTGCTGTCATTGCTTTCTTATTGGGAGTCAGCAAGTAGGCGTAAGCCTGGTGATGTGATCGACCTACGCGTCCACGGAGTTGATGTAATTGCGCGAGGCCAAATTTGTCTGCGCGGTGAATAATAATGGTGTTGGCGCTTGGGACGTCAATTCCAGTTTCAATAATTGTTGTACATACCAACACATTAAAACGTTTATGGTAAAAATCGGACATGACGGCTTCAAGCTCACGTTCCCGCATTTGTCCATGACCAATTCGTATGCGCGCTTCCGGTACAAGCTGTGCAAGTTCGCTGGCCGCGCGCTCAATTGTTAAAACTTCATTGTGCAGGAAATACACCTGTCCGCCGCGTGTAATTTCTCTGGTAATTGCTTCACGAATAAGTGAATCTTCGCGCAAGCGTACAAATGTTTTTATGGACAATCTTTTTGCAGGAGGCGTGGCAATTATCGATAAGTCACGAATGCCTGACATTGACATGTTTAAGGTACGTGGAATGGGCGTGGCTGTCATAGCTAACACATCCACTTCTGCTCTCAGAGATTTTAAGCTATCTTTTTGCTTCACACCAAAGCGGTGTTCTTCATCGATTATGACTAATCCGAGATTGGGGTAGCGAAGATCCCCCTGAATTAATTTATGGGTACCGATAACTATGTCAACTTTTCCTTGCTCCAGTTTCTTTTGTATCTCGGTGATTTCAGACTTGCTGCGAAAACGAGAAACCATGGCAATGCGAATAGGCCAATCGGCAAAACGATCCTGAAAATTTTCAAAGTGTTGTTGCGCGAGAAGAGTAGTGGGAACCAAAACCACTACTTGTTTTTGGTTTTGTACCGCAATAAAAGCCGCACGCATGGCAACCTCTGTCTTACCAAAACCGACATCACCACAAACCAATCTATCCATAGGCTGAGGTGCAAGCATGTCATCTCTTACTGCTTCAATCGCAGCTTCTTGATCGGGCGTTTCTTCAAAGGGAAAACTTTCTGCAAAAATTTGATAGGCATCTTTGGGGTAGGTGTAAGCATAACCTTGACGCGCTTTACGTTTTGCGTAAATTTCAAGGAGTTCTGCTGCCACATCGCGGACTTGCTCAGCTGCTTTTCTTTTTGCACGTTGCCAACTTTCAGATCCGAGGCGATGTAAGGGTGCAATACTCTCTTCTGCGCCTGAGTAGCGGCTAATTACGTGGAGGTTTGCAACAGGAACGTAAAGTTTGGCGTCGTTAGCATATAGCAGCACAAGAAACTCCTCTTGCTGCCCATCATGTTGAATAGTTTGCAAGCCTTGGTAGCGTCCTACGCCGTGATCAATATGCACAACCGGTGCGCCCAATTTTAATTCGGTGAGGTCTCGCACCATATTTTCATGATCAACAGTGCTGGACTTTTTCCTACGGCGATGTTGTTGAACACGTTCACCAAATAAAAGGTTTTCGGTAATTAGGGCGATGCGGGAATCTTGAGTTTGAAAACCCTTTGCAATATCCGCAACTGTGATCGCGAATGGTATGGAACTGTTTAGAAAATTCTGGATCGATTCGCATTCTTCGGGTGCTAAACCAATCTTGGCCAAATGATCTTTAATGCTTTCCTTTCTACCTTTGGTCTCAGCACAAAAAAGAATGCGCTTATTTGTCTCGCTTAAAAAAGACTCCAGTTTGTTTAGAGGGTTAGACGCTTTGCTTTCAATAATTAATTCAGGCAGGTTTTCGTTGTTGAAATTAAAGTTGCCGACTTTTTCATCCAATGGTTCTTTATGTAAAGTAATTCGAGCAAAGCGATTTAGGCTTGCGTGAATTTCATTTACACCTAGAAAAGCCTTGGTTGGATTGAGGAGCGGGCGTTCGATATCAAAAGAACGTTCTTCAAATCTTTTTAACACGTCTCTGTAAAAATCTTCTACTGCTTGATTAAACCCATCAAAGACAATTACCAAGCTATTTTCAGGTAGATAGTCAAAAAGGTTTGCCGTTTCCTCAAAAAACAGCGGCAGGTAGTATTCTATGCCCGCAGGTGAATGTCCTTCGCTTGCATCAATAAAAACAGGACACGACTTTGGGTCGTTATCAAAATTACGGTACCAATTTTCTTTGAATGTAGAAATTGAATGCTTATCAACGGGACATTCTCTGCCGGGGAGTAACTCAATTGTTTCAACTTGTTCCAGGGTGCGTTGAGTGTCTGGATCAAAAGAGCGCAAAGATTCAATTTCGTCGTCAAAAAACTCGATTCGATAGGCGTCAGCGCTGCCCATGGGAAATATGTCGATTAAGGCACCACGTACCGCAAATTCACCATGCTGAAAAACAGTATCAACATTTTGATAGCCCGCCGTTGCAAGCTGATCGATAAATTTTTCACGAACAAGTGACTGATTTTTATTTAGTACCAGGCTGCGGCGTATAACATAATCACGCGGAGGCAGTCGGTGCATGACTGTGGGAGCGGCAACCACAATAATCGCGTGTTCGTTTGTAGCCAGGGTATACAGACAGCGAAGTCTTTCAGAAATGATGTCCTGATGGGGCGAGAAGCTGTCGTAAGGGAGCGTTTCCCAATCGGCGAATTGCAATATTTTTGGTGATCCCGAAACGCCTTTCAGGAATATTCGTAATTCACGTGTAATCCTATCGGCTTGCACCATGGTTTGGGTCACAATGAGGGTGACGCCCAAATGTGCGCTGTTAACTTGGGTTAGGGCATAAACAGCTGAGCTGGCCGGGAGTTGCCCCCAACGTATTTTGTCCTGTCGATTACGAGGCAACAAGATAGGTTTAGATTCAGACATCCACAACAAACACAATTATTTTAGGGGGCGCTATTCTAGCAGCCGAAACTGGCTTGAAAAGTCTAAAATAGTCTCTGTGCTGTTTGTTTATTGATCAAATTATTCGTCTTGTTCTTCATCTGTACTTTGATGGGAATAATTCGGGCAAACATTACGGCTCACTATAGATATAATGGGTATGCATCCTTATAATGGCGCCGTTTTTTGGGCGGTGTCTGCGTAGGTGGGCCGATATGTTCCGCATTTGTGCTAGATCTCGCTCATTCAACTAAACTTCTTTTGTTTCTTATTAACTAAAACAAATCAGGCGCTAACGTATGATTAAGATCCGTCGCGGATTGAACCTCCCTATCGAAGGTCAACCGGACCAAGTCATCACGGAAGGACCACAAATTCGCACTGCTGCAGTTGTGGGCTTCGATTATCACGGACTCAAGCCGACTATGGCTGTAAAAGAGGGTGACAAGGTCAAAATCGGACAGTTACTTTTTACAGACAAGAAAGCGGAAGGCGTGCGTTATACCGCACCAGCTTCTGGAACAATCTCCGCGATTAATCGCGGTTATCAGCGCGCACTTCAATCCGTTGTCATTGATATTGAAGGCGAAGAAAGCGTCGATTTCAGTTCAGCTAAACAAGCAGATTTGAAAACCCTGGACGGTGTTAAAGTCGCGCAAGCTTTATTGGAAAGTGGTCTTTGGACGGCATTGAGAACACGCCCCTACAGCAAGGTGCCAACAGCTGATTCGCGGCCCCATTCAATTTTCATTAATGCGATGGATACCAATCCATTGGCAGTCAATCCCTCACTGGTTGTGGCTGAGCGAGAAGAAGAATTTAAAGCCGGAGTCGCCGCTTTGGCGAGTTTGCATACTGGCAAAGTCTACGTGTGTCACGATGGCCAAAATCAAATCCCTGTTCCAGCGCTCGAGAATGTAGAGCTTCGCGCTTTTAGTGGTGTGCATCCCGCTGGCAATAGTGGTACTCACGTTCATTTTATTGATCCGGTCAGCGCTAAGAAAACCGTTTGGACTATCAATTATCAAGATGTCATCGCCGTGGGTGCACTAATCAGTCGTGGTGTATTGGATGTGTATCGTGTGATTGCTGTTGCCGGCCCACAAATTGAAAAGCCGGCTATAGTCAAAACGCGTCTTGGGGCAAATCTGGAAGAATTGACAGCAGGAAACTTAAAGGTTGGTGAAAATCGATTAATTTCCGGTTCGGTTTTCGGTGGTCGAAATACATGGAAAGGAATTGATTATTTGGGACGCTATCATTTACAGGTCAGCGTATTGCGGGAAGGGCGAGAGCGGCCGTTTCTACATTACATGGTTGCTGGCTTAAATCGCTTTTCCGTGATGCCTATTTACCTTTCTAAATTATTAAGCAATAAGAAATTTGCCTTTACCACTTCTACCAACGGCAGTGAAAGGGCGATGGTGCCGATTGGCTCTTATGAAAAAGTAATGCCATTGGATATTTTACCGACTCAATTATTAAGAGCCCTGGTTGTCGGGGATACTGAGTCAGCACAAAAACTGGGGTGTTTGGAATTGGAAGAAGAGGACTTGGCGTTGTGTTCTTTTGTGTGTTCAGGGAAATATGAATACGGCCCAATATTGCGCGAAAATCTTGAGCGCATCGAGAAGGAGGGTTAGGCATGTTAAGAAAATTTCTCGATAAGCTGGCGCCTCACTTCCATCCTGGTGGACGATATGAAAAATGGTATGCCTTGTATGAGGCGGCTGACACCATTTTCTACCAACCGAGTGAAGTGACTAAATCAACTTCGCATGTGCGTGACGGTATAGATCTGAAGCGCATCATGATCACTGTGTGGTTGTGCACTTTTCCAGCCATGTTTTATGGAATGTACAACCTCGGCTTTCAGGCCAACACTATTTTTGCAAGTGGAACCTTTGTACCTGTCGAGGGTTGGCGCGAAGCTATTATTACCTTGTTTGCCGGACATAATCCTTTGTCATGGTGGGATAATTTGATTTTTGGTGCAGCGTATTTTGTACCTATCTATGTTGTCGTTTTTATTGTTGGTGGTTTTTGGGAAGTCCTCTTTGCAATGAAACGTGGTCATGAGGTCAACGAAGGTTTTTTCGTCACTTCTGTCCTATTTGCCTTGACTTGCCCTCCTGATCTGCCGCTTTGGCAGGCTGCCTTAGGTATCAGTTTTGGTGTGGTAATCGGCAAAGAAGTTTTTGGTGGCACAGGCAAAAACTTTTTGAATCCAGCTTTAACCGGGCGCGCATTTTTGTTTTTTGCTTTCGCGCCTTCTATGTCTGGAGACGCAGTTTGGACGGCAGTAGACGGCTACACCGGGGCAACAGCACTTTCAATCGCAGCGCAACAAGGTATGGATGTGTTGGTTGGCCAACTCACCTGGATGGACGCCTTTGTTGGCAACATGCAGGGATCAATTGGTGAAACCTCAACCTTAATGTTAATAATTGGGGGCGTGGTGCTACTTGTTATGGGTATCGCTTCTACACGTATTGTGCTCGGTGTCATTATCGGAACAATTGTAACCAGCGTGATTTATGGGCATTTTGGCGATGCGACTTCGAATCCCATGTTCGGCATGCCATTTTACTGGCATTTTGTTTTGGGTGGTTATGCATTCGGATTGTTTTTTATGGCTACTGACCCCGTATCCGCGTCCATGACCAATACGGGCAAATGGTGGTTTGGAGGTTTGATTGGTTTCATGGTTGTCACGATTCGCGTGGTTAACCCAGCCTTCCCCGAGGGCATGATGTTGGCCATTTTATTTGCCAATATTTTTGCCCCACTTATCGATCACTTTGTGGTGCAAGCCAATGTTAAGAGGAGGTTAGCGCGTGGCTAGTGGAAATGACTCGATTAAAAAAACGCTAACCGTTGCAATTGTACTTTGTTTGGTGTGCTCAATTGTGGTTTCTATGGCCGCTGTTATGTTACGCCCAATGCAACAAGCCAATAAGGAATTAGATTTCAAACGTAATATTTTGGCAGCGGCTCATATCCAGGAGGAAGGGAAAACCGTTGAAGAAATGTTTGAAAAAATTGAAACACGTATCGTCGATTTGCGAACTGGCAAGTTCAGTGATGAAGTCAATGTTGAGTCCTATGATCAACGCAAAGCGACGAAGGATCCGGCGCTTTCAGAAAAGCTTTCCGTCGAACAGGATGTTGCTGGCTTATCCAGAAGAGAATATTTTGCAAAAGTCTATCTGGTAAAAGAAGGTGATGAGATCCAGAAAATTATTCTGCCTATTCGAGGCTATGGCTTGTGGTCAACGCTTTGGGGATTTATTGCCTTGCAAGCGGATATGAATACTGTGGTGGGTTTAGGTTATTACGAGCATGGAGAAACGCCTGGTTTAGGTGGCGAGGTAGATAATCCTAAATGGAAAGCCATTTGGCCCGGAAAGAAAATATACGATAACGATGGAAAGGTTTCTTTGTCTGTTGTTAAAGGTGTTGTTGATACAGCAGCGCCAGAAGCGGACTACAAAGTAGATGGATTATCAGGGGCGACTTTAACAAGTCAAGGTGTTTCCAATATGATTCATTTTTGGTTAAGCGATTTAGGTTATGCGACCTTTCTCGAAAACTTAAAGAAAGGGGAGGCTTAAGCAGTGAAAGTCAAAGAGTTACTCTTTAAACCCATTCTGGACAATAACCCAATTGCATTGCAAATCCTGGGTATATGTTCCGCACTAGCTGTTACAACTGGAATGAAAGTCACTTTAGTAATGTGTGTTGCATTAACTTTGGTTACAGCTTTTTCCAGTATGTTTATTGCGATTATTCGAAATCACATTCCCAGTAGTATTCGAATTATTGTGCAAATGACAGTGATTGCTTCACTGGTGATTGTGGTTGATCAAATTATTAAAGCCTTGGCTTATGATATTAGCAAGCAACTTTCTGTGTTTGTTGGTTTGATTATTACTAACTGCATAGTCATGGGGCGTGCTGAAGCATTTGCAATGAAAAATCCACCTTTACCCAGTTTTCTTGACGGGATAGGAAATGGCTTGGGTTATAGCGCTCTACTCATAGTATTAGCACTTTTTCGCGAACTTCTCGGGGCGGGAAAACTAATGGGTTACGAAATTTTGCCGCTTGTTACTGATGGTGGCTGGTATGTGCCCAACGGGTTAATGCTGATGCCACCGAGTGCTTTCTTTTTAATTGGATTAATTATTTGGGGGCTTCGTTCTTATAAGAAAGGGCAGGTTGAAGCGCCGGATTATAAAATTTCTCCCAATACATCTACGCGGGAGGCCATATAATCATGGAAGTGATGATCAGCATATTTACCGAATCGGTATTCATGAAAAATATGGCCTTGTCTTATTTTTTGGGCATGTGCACTTTTCTGGCTATCTCCAAAAAAATCGACGCCGCAATTGGTTTGGGTGTGGCGGTGATTGTGGTTTTGGCCATTACTGTTCCAGTAAACAATCTGCTCTACAATTATTTGCTTGCTGAAGGTGCTTTGGCTTGGTTGGGCGAAGATTTTGCCAATGTAAACCTGAGTTTTCTCGGACTAATTTGTTATATCGGCGTGATTGCCGCCATGGTGCAAATTCTCGAAATGGTACTCGATAAATATGTACCTGCTCTTTACAACGCTCTCGGAGTATTTCTGCCTTTGATCACTGTGAACTGCGCGATTATGGGAGCGGCGTTGTTAATGGTTGAACGCGACTACAACTTTGGTGAAAGTGTCGTATTTGGTGTTGGATCGGGCGTGGGATGGGCCTTGGCGATTGTTGCGCTCGCCGGAATACGTGAAAAGCTTAAATACAGTGATGTTCCAGAAGGACTGCAGGGCTTGGGTATAACATTTATTACGGTTGGCTTGATGTCATTGGGTTTTATGTCCTTCAGCGGTATTTCACTTTAAACGGGGTTAATTGCAAACATGAATATAGAAATTGTTCTTGGAGTCGTCATGTTTACCGCCGTTGTATTGGCGTTAGTGGCAATTATTCTTGGAGCACGTGCCAATCTGGTGAATTCCGGTGATGTTGAAATTTTAATTAATGGCGAAAAAACCATTACAGTACCGGCTGGCGGAAAACTTTTACAAACACTCGCGGCAGAAAATTTATTCCTCGCGTCAGCTTGTGGCGGTGGTGGTACCTGTGCGCAGTGCAAGTGTGTGGTCAAAGAAGGGGGTGGTTCGATGCTGCCCACTGAGCAAAGCCACTTTACCAAACGTGATGAAGCTGGTGGTTGGCGTTTGAGCTGTCAGGTTCCTGTAAAACAAAACATGAAAGTTGATGTGCCCGAAGAAGTCTTCGGCGTAAAACAATGGGAATGTACGGTTGAATCAAATCCCAATGTAGCAACTTTTATTAAGGAGCTCACATTACGCTTGCCAGAAGGTGAGAATGTTGATTTTAGAGCTGGCGGTTATGTGCAATTAGAAGCACCACCACATCATGTTCAATTTAAAGATTTCGATATTGAAGATCAGTATCGCGGTGATTGGGATCACTTTAAATTTTTCGATTTGGAATCCCGTTTAAATGAACCTGTCATTCGTGCGTATTCAATGGCTAATTACCCGGACGAAAAGGGAATTGTGAAATTTAATATTCGTATTGCTACGCCGCCTCCGCGTTCTCAGGGTCTTCCGCCAGGAAAAATGTCATCTTATGTATTTGGTTTGAAGCCGGGTGATAAGGTGACTGTTTATGGACCTTTTGGTGAATTTTTTGCGAAAGATACCGACGCTGAGATGGTGTTCATTGGCGGAGGAGCGGGAATGGCGCCAATGCGATCACACATATTCGATCAACTAAAACGTTTAAATTCCAAGCGCAAGATTTCATTTTGGTACGGTGCACGCTCCTTGCGCGAACTCTTCTATCAAGAGGAATACGACAAACTAGCAGCAGAAAATGAAAACTTTGATTGGCACATAGCCTTATCTGACCCACAACCTGAAGATAACTGGACGGGCTTGACGGGTTTTATTCACAACGTCTTGTTTGAGGAATATCTTAAAGAACATCCCGCACCAGAAGATTGTGAGTACTATATGTGTGGACCACCCATGATGAATGCTGCAGTAATTAAAATGCTAAAAGATTTAGGTGTGGAAGATGAAAATATCATGCTTGATGATTTTGGTGGATAGCAAATAGCTTAGTAAGCAATTTAAAAGGTTAACGACTTTTGGACACGCTGTGAAAATCATTCCGTATGTAAGCCGTTGTTCACAATACGCTTGCGACAAGCGAAAGGTCGTTAACCTCTCACCTGAAAGTTTCAAACCTGGCCAATCAAATCCTGGCCAGTTCAAAATAATTAAGTTAATACTTCTCAAGTTTTTATTCGTTTTTAGCATTTTGCTCAGCGCTTGCTCCCCCAAACCGCAAGAATATGTATATCGTGGTGAAACAATGGGGACAAGCTACACGGTCAAAGTTGTCACATTTGATAAGCAGACTGTGCCTGAAAATATGCAACAGAAAATTGACTCAACCTTAGTGGATTTTAATTTAATTATGTCCACCTATATTAAGGACTCCGAGTTGTCACGTTTAAATCGCGCACCCGAAAACGCTTGGGTCAGCGTGGGGCCAGCGCTTTATTACTTGCTTGATATGAGCAAGCAGCTAAGTGAATTAACAGATGGCGCGTTTGATGTAACGGTTGGCCCGCTTGTCAATCTTTGGGGGTTCGGACCGGATGAGGCTTCTATGACTGAGCCTGATGAAAAAGTATTAGCGGTAACACGTGAGCGCGTCGGACATCATTTGTTTGAGCTGGATTATGATAAAAGTTCTATTAATAGAAAGGCAGATATTTATATCGATCTGAGTGCGATTGCAAAAGGATACGGAACGGACGTTTTAGCTGGATTGTTAGAAAAACATCATTTCAACAATTTTATGATTGAAATTGGGGGAGAGCTGTTTTTGAAAGGACACAACGCACAAGGCGAGTGGTGGACAATCGGTGTTGAAAAACCCACACTGGGGCACGAGGGAGCAGTGCAAGCGATATCTGTCAGTAATGCGGGTGTGGCAACGAGTGGTGATTACCGCAATTATCATGAGATCAATGGAAAACGTTATTCACACACAATCAACCCTGATACTGGAAAACCGATTGAACACAATTTGGCCTCGGTAACTGTTATAGCGCCGAGTGGAGCGGAGGCAGACGCGTTAGCGACTGCGCTTAATGTGATGGGCCCCGAGAAAGGTTATAATTTTGCTGTTAAAAACGGTTTGGCTGTTTATATGCTTATTCATGAGGGGGGGGCTTTTACTAACAAGTTTACCCCTGAATTTGAAAAATATCGGGTGCAGCAATGACCATAATTCTCAGCGTCATCATTTTCTCGCTGGTTATCGCTGCGATGGCGGTCGGCGTCATATTTGGCCGCAAGCCAATTAAAGGTTCTTGTGGTGGCATGTCATCATTAGGAATCGATACGGCCTGTGATATTTGCGGTGGCGATGCAAACAAATGCGAGGAAGAGCAGAGCAAGCAAAGAGAAAACTCAGGGAATAAAAAACTCGCTTACGAAGTCAAATCAAAGATATAGACTATTTAGGAGTACATGTGTCTGATTACAATTATGACTTGTTGGTGATTGGTGCCGGTCCAGCAGGTGAGGCGGCAGCAATGGCGGCGGCCAAGCATGAACTCAATGTGGGTGTGGTAGATGAACAGAGTCTTTTAGGTGGAAATTGCACACACAAAGGAACAATTCCTTCAAAAGCGCTTCGGCATGCAGTAAAGCAGATTGTTCATTTTAATTCCTTGCCTATTTTTCGTAGTATTGGTTCAGCTAAAACTTTAACCTATCCCAGTGTGCTCGAATCAGCACGCTCGGTAATTCCAAAACAGGTAGAGTTGCACACCGAATTTTTTAGCAGGAATCGTGTTCAGGTTCATCAAGCCACAGCAAAATTTCTGGACAAAAATAAAATTGAAATTTTAGATGGAAATAATGTTCGCGATATTATTTCGGCTAAAAATATTTTGATTGCCACAGGTTCCCGTCCTTATCGACCCGATGATGTTGATTTTTCACATCCACGAATCTATGACAGCGACACTATACTCGATATGCAGGAAACGCCGCGTACACTTATTATTTATGGGGCAGGAGTGATTGGTTGTGAGTACGCCTCGATTTTTGCGGGTTTGGGATTAAAAGTAGATTTAATCAACAGCCGAGAAAGTCTGCTTTCATTCCTGGACGATGAAATTTCAGATGCCTTAAGCTATCACTTGCGCGATCACGGCGTGATGGTTAGACACAACGAGGAAATTGAAAAGCTTGAAGCCGGTGATAAAGGTGTAACCCTGAGTCTAAAATCCGGGAAACGAATTAAGGCTGATGCCTTGTTATGGTGTAATGGACGTACGGGCAACACGGACAAACTGGCGCTGGATAAAGCTGGCTTAAAAGCCAATCATCGAGGCCAAATAAAAGTGGATCACAGTTATAAAACGGATGTGGATAGTATCTGGGCAGCTGGAGATGTTATCGGTTGGCCAAGCCTGGCGAGTGCGTCCTATGATCAGGGTAGGGCTGTGGTCGCAAATATTATTGGCGACCGCGGACATTACATTGACGTTGCGCCAACCGGAATTTATACACTGCCAGAAATTAGTTCGATTGGTAAAACTGAAGCGGAATTAACTGCCGCTAAAATTCCCTACGAAGTTGGTCGCGCATTTTTTAAAGATACGGCGCGAGGGCAAATCAGTGGTGAAGATGTAGGAATGTTAAAAATACTCTTTCACATCGACACTTTTGAAATACTGGGGATTCACTGTTTTGGTGCTGAAGCTTCGGAAATTATTCATATTGGTCAGGCAATTATGAATCAACCTGGAGAGGCAAATACAATAAAGTATTTTGTGAATACCACTTTTAATTATCCAACAATGGCTGAAGCTTATCGAGTTGCGGCATTGAATGGAATAAATCGAGTGAATAGGCACAATTAGCAATCATCATAAAAAAGCCCGGATTAGACCGGGCTTTTATTAAGACTACCAACCGCAACTCTTACCTTCATTTTGTTGCTTTAACCAAGCGCTAAGCGGTGCAAAGTATTCCGAAATTGCGGCGCCGTCCATCTGTCTAGTGCCAATCGCTTCTTCAAGCGTATCAGCCCAGGGTTGACTGGACCCTTTTGACAAGAGATTTTGCAACACTGCACCTGCATCTTTGTTTTTATAGATGGAACACTTGTGCAATGGACCTTCGTATCCCGCGGCGTCACACAAAGCCTTATGAAACTGGAATTGCATGACGTGTGAAAGGAAATATCGTGTGTAGGGAGTATTGCCGGGAATATGGTATTTTGCACCTGGATCAAAATCTGCTTCACTTCTGGCAACCGGCGCTTTGACGCCCTGGTATTTAGTACGCAATTCCCACCATGCAGCGTTGTAGTTGTCCGGCGTAACTTCTCCAGAAAAGACTTTCCAGCGCCATTGATCAATTAATTTACCGAAGGGTAAAAAAGCAATTTTATCTAAAGCAACCTTCATTAGATGATTAATTTCCGCCTCGTCACTCTCTTCAATACTTTCGAATAAGCCTATTTCCTTCAAATAATTTGGCGTAATAGATAGGGCAATGGTATCGCCAATTGCTTCGTGAAATCCGTCATGAGCACCACCCTGAAAAATGAGTGGAAGATGGTTGTACGCGAGATCATAGTAAATATGTCCCAGTTCGTGGTGAATCGTGCTAAATTCTTCGGCATTTGGCTCGACACATTGTTTAATGCGCACATCATTTTTGCCATCCATAGACCAGGCAGAAGCATGACAAACAACCTCGCGATCACGTGGTTTGACTAACATCGATTTTTCCCAAAAACTTTCAGGTAGTTCCTGCAGACCCAAAGAAACAAAAAAGTTTTCTGCCGCTTTCGTTATCTCAATTGCATCCATGTCTTTACTGACAAGCGCAGAGGTAATATCTAAAGGTTTTACACCGGGATAGGGCTCTAACAAATCGTAAATTTCGTCCCATTGCTGTGACCACATATTTCCTAACAAATGGGCGGGAATAGCTTCGTTCCTGCTGACTTTGTCTTCACCATAAAAATCTGCCAATTTGTTGCGTGTATAGCAATGTAGTTCTTCATACAGGGGCTTAACTTGATTCCACAAACGCTCGGTCTCCTGCTCAAATTCCTCCCCGCTCATATCGTAACCGGATTTCCATGACTCACCTAAATTGGCAAAACCGTAAGCCTGCGCACCTTTGTTTGCTAATTCAACAAATTCAGAATATTCATCTTTATAGGCAGGAGAAACGGTGCGCCAACCAACCCAGGCTTCAAGTTGCTCATCATAGTCTCGACTTTCTCTTAAAGTTTTAGAGAGCTCAACGAGGTTTTGGCAAGTTTGGTTTTCGCCTTCACCTTTACAGTATTTACCTGATCCGTAAGCACCTTCCATTAGCGTGTTCACTTCGGCGAGACGTTTGCGATCTTCCTCGGTTTGTGGCGGTAAAAGGGTTTGCCCAAGTAACAAATTATTGAAAGCTTGTTTTGTTTTTGCGTCGACTTGGGCTAGGTCATAGGTTTTGGCTTGCTGAAGTAATTGTTCTTCCAGTTCCATATAACGCGAATAAGCACTGGTTGCAATTACAGCGGTATCATCAATGATATAAGTCATTCGTACCCACTGCGCAGCATTAAGTTCTTTAGCGGCTTCGCTTACTTTTTCGTCCATATAATTCAGAAATTCTTCTGCAGTCATTTCCGGAGTTGAGTTTACTGCACTGCTTTTGGCAGGTTCTTTCTGGCACGCGGTTAGGGTGAAACCGCAAACGATGATCAAACACAGGCTTAGATGTTTTTTCATTTTTCTTTCCAATATTGTTGATAATTTAAGTTTAAGTTTCGTCAGTGTTGGCGTACTTCTCCCAGTGGCGGGTTTTTAAGCTAAACAGAAAAATCACAATGCCAATGGCGATACTGAAGAGGCTGATTTGGATAAACAGGCCAGGCATTTCTTCCACTTTTTCAGGATCATAGTGTCCGGCAAGTATGCCGGCAATAATTGATCCTATAGAGTAGGTTAGTATGAAAGCACCGAAAAGTTGTCCAGCAAACCGTTTGGGAGATAATTTACTTACGGCACTTAAAGCGACGGGGCTCAAACAAAGTTCGCCAACAGTGTGTAAAAAATAGGTCATCACGAGAAAATAAGGCGCAGCTTTCAATCCGCTTGCTGCAACATGCGCGGCAAAATACATTACGATAAATCCGCTGGCCATTATGATCAAACCAATCGCACATTTTATTCCGTAGGAAGGATCTATCATTCGTTGACTTAATTTTATCCATAGTGCCGCAAAAAATGGTGATAAAGTTAAGATAAAAAACGCATTGATATTTTGAAACCATGACGCTGGAATTTCGAATTTCCAGATCATTCGATCAGTATAGTCCTTGCTAAATAAATTTAACGAAGAGCCAGCCTGTTCAAAACCGGACCAGAAACAGGCTGAAGCAACACATATTAGAAACAACGCCCCAAGACATTTTTTCTCATTGGAATTTAACCTTCCGAGAAAAAATATCAGTGCGTAAAAAACAAGAAATATGACTAAGATTATAAAAGCCGTATATTTTGCAATAGTTCTTGGGTCAAATACCAGATAGCGATTTAACATCAAGAAAGTAATAATTGATAACGTGAGCAAAAATATCGATATGATGCTCCAAGACACTTTTTGAATATTTGGGCTAAGTTTTTTAACTGGTTCTAATCCGACACCATTGAGGTTTTGTAAGGTTAGACGAAAATGTACTAAGCCTGCTGCCATCCCGATTGCTGCCGCTCCAAAACCCCAATGCCATCCGACATTCTCACCCAAAAATCCACAGACTGTTGCACCTAATATTGACCCTAAATTGATTCCCATGTAATACAAAGTGTATCCGCTGTCTTTTCTTGAATCGTTTCGGGAATAGATAGATCCCACCAAGGCCGAAATATTTGGTTTTAAGAGACCAGTCCCGAGAACAACAAGTATTAACCCTATAAAGAAGGTTTTGTCATTTGGTATTGCTAATACAATATGACCGCACATTATTATCACGCCGCCATACCAAACTGCCCGCTGAGAACCAATTAGCCGATCTGCAATCCAGCCACCCGGGAGCCCCATAAAATAGACCATTCCTGTGTACAACCCATATATTGCTGTAGCGGTTTCCGGGGAAAGTTCTAAACCTCCGGATTGCATAGCAGTAGTCATAAACAAAACAAGGAGCGCCCGCATACCGTAATAGCTCATGCGTTCCCACATCTCTGTAAAGAATAATGTGGGCAAACCTGGCGGGTGCCCGTGAAAAAACTTTTCAATGGGTGATAATTTCATGAAATAAAACTGCCCCTGATAGAATTATTATTTTGCCAATAATTCCAGAACTGGCGGAGCCCCGCAACAAGTTAACCTCAAAGGCGTTGAAAACGCCCAAATTTAATGTCTTAAATATACGAGGACCGTGCCACTTGATTAAAATTCAACCTGAAATGAAATGAGTCTTATGAATTTAAGTGAAATTCCGATTGCATGTCCTTACTGCGGTGAGAGTATTTGCATCCTGATTGAGGATCAGCAGCACGATCAGGAATACATTGAGGACTGCCAGGTTTGTTGTCGGCCGATTACAATCAACGTGTCACCGGGTTTTGATGGAGAAATGCAAGTTGATGCCCGATCTGAGAATGACACTTATTGAAGCGTGCTGAATTTATGAAAGAGATACATGTAGAACTGGCAAATTATGACAAGCCAGAGCACCAGCAGGCCGTCGTTGAGCTTTTGGACCATTATGCGCGCGGGGAGATGGGAGGAAATCAGGGGCTGACAGAGAGCGTTAAGTGCGCATTGGTCGCGGAATTGAAAGCAATCCCTGGCGCCTTCAGTATTCTGGCTTTTGATAAGCAAGTGGCAGTGGGCTTGGTGAATTGCTTTATGGCTTTTTCTACTTTTAAATGCCAGCCCATTGTAAATATCCACGATATTGTTGTCCATGAGGACGCACGCGGACAAGGCGTCAGTCTAAAACTTCTGAAAGTGGTTGATGAAGTGGCTAAAGCACGCGGTTGCTGTAAGGTTACCCTGGAAGTTTTGGAAAAAAATGTTATTGCCAAAGGTGCGTATAGAAAACACGGTTTTTCTTCGTATGAGCTGGATCCAAAACAGGGAAGAGCAGAATTTTGGGAAAAAGTCCTTTAAATATGCTCAAGAAATAAACAAATGTTATATTATAACCCACAGATTTTGACACGAGTTGAAATCTAATTCTGTCTCACGTGCTTAGAAACGGCGTGAATGACGTAGTCGCCTTCAAAATACACGGTAAAATCAGCGTATTCCCAGTAGTAAATTGGTGGATCACCCGTAGGACCGTTTTTGCTGTCTGGTATTCCGTATTGTGATTCAATTTGTGCCTTGGTTGATCCTCTAACAGGTTGTTGGGTGCGCCATTCCGGTGTGGCATTTTGCTGTCCCATGGGAATGCGTACTTCGTCTGCGTGAATTGTTCCGGCACACAAGCCGAAAAGAAGTATCGATGTTTGTAAAACCTTCATCTTAATGTTCCTAAGCACTGGAAAAGGGTATTTTGCTATTTTTTTAAGGCTTCCGCCATACGCGCTTTTTTCTGATTAACCTGAGCTTTCAATATTTGGCGAGAAAGCTCTTGGCGGCTAGCTTCAGTCATACGGTGAAATCGCGCAGCCACCTGGTAAAAATTGTCTTTCGAGTCGCAGCGTACAACTTTTGCAAAGATTATCACGGGAACATAGTGAGGTAAAAACAGCATTCGCAAAACGAGGAAGTTGCCTTTGTAAATGGCGCGATTTGAGACAAATGAGATCCCGTCTTC
Source organism: Cellvibrionaceae bacterium (assembly GCA_050299435.1). Classification (GTDB taxonomy): domain Bacteria; phylum Pseudomonadota; class Gammaproteobacteria; order Pseudomonadales; family Cellvibrionaceae; genus 1162T-S-0a-05. The sequence continues at coordinate 22,204 of JBNKVX010000053.1, forward strand.
ACTGAGATTAATCCGTTCTGTCGGTTTGTCTCGGTCCTGCTCGCTGTTTACAAAGAGCGTATGGCGGGCGATGAGGTCAATTTTCTGGTCCAGGCTGTGTAGATAATCACCGAGAAGCCGGTTCTTTTCGCTAAGCAGTTTTAAGGCCTGACCATTGTCCTTGTCCAGTCTGCGAAGTTCGTTAAGTAAATGCAGTGAGCTTGAATCTGTGAATTCACTTTCTGGATCGCTGTGTTCTGCAGTGAAGGTATCAATAATTTTAAAGTCAAAAATAAGATCTTGACTGACACGAAAGAAGTCGCGACGTTCTTTTTCGGCTTTAGATTTTTTGGAATCCACCATGTTTGAAGCATAGTCCAAGCCGCTGGGCTTGTCGCCCAGGGTAAAGTCCTGTTTAATCCCGCCCCATGTCCTCGCTTCCTTTTCTTATTGGATTACGCTACACCCGTTCCAAGCGACGCAATGGTTTCCTGTCTTTTGTCAGCGGCTTTGCGTTGATAGGTATGGGCCTGGGAGTCTTTGCCCTTATTGTTGTGCTTTCTGTGATGAATGGTTTTGATCAGGAATTAAAACAACGTATTTTGCGTGTAGTACCGCATGCCATTTTGCGTTCCGATCATCCCATTGAAAACTGGCAAGTCGTCAGTCAGCGAATAAAAAATACACCCCATTTGCTTGGCAGTGCACCCTTTATTGGTGGTAAGGGCTTGATTACTTATTCAGGCGGCATATCGGGTGTTGAAGTTCACGGTATAGAGCCAAATTTTGAAAAGGCGGTTTCGCCAATCGATAGTGCAATGATAATTGGCAAGCTGGAAGATCTTCAGGCAGGGAGTTATGGCATTGTGATGGGAAGATTAGCGGCAATGCATCTGGGTTTAAATATTGGCGATAAATTAACCTTAACCTTACCGCAGTTTTCCGTAAGTCCCGCAGGCATATTTCCGCGAACCAAGCGCTTCACTCTGGTGGGTGTTTTTGAAGTAAATGCACCGATTGATCAAAGTCTTACTTTAATTCATTTAGAAGATGCGAAAAAACTATATCGTAAAGGTACGAAAGTGGATGGTATTCGCTTACGTTTTGATGATATTTATCTTGCTCCAAATTTGGCAAAAGGAATTGCTTTACAACTTGGCTCGGATTTTCATGTCAATGATTGGAGTGAAAGCCAGGGAAATTTATTTCGCGCTGTAAAAATGGAAAAATCCATGACCGGTGTCATGTTGAGCATTGTGATCGCGGTTGCCGCCTTCAATATTGTGACAAGTTTAGTCATGATGGTTGCTGAAAAACGTAGTGATA
>JBNKVX010000054.1:0-22667 GCA_050299435.1 Cellvibrionaceae bacterium
TTTCGTCAAGCCCTGACTGGACCAATTCGATACTTGCAACTTTGATTTCTACGCTGATTCTTGTATTTTTTTCCTGGCGCACCTATCCGCAAATAAAAAAATACATTGAGAAAAGAAAAACTTTGGAGGTGTAGGCTTTATCTTTCCGAAGGAGTCCAGGTAATCATTTTTTGACCTGATAAAAAGCGACAGCCTGCTTCGAATATCGCAATATTGGCCTGAACAAAAAAATAGATTATTTTAGCAATTGAGCGCTTTCTAAATTCATTAGAAAAAGTCGCCGTAATTGCAATAGAATAAAATGCAATTTCACCGATAAGAAACAAAACATAAATAATCGAATTGTGTGCAACAACCAGGGAAACTGGCGCGAGAAGTAACAGAAACCAGGGAACAAGCCAGCGCATAACTTTATGAGACCAAATCTGAAAAGAAAACAGCTTAAATTTTCTTAAGCTTAAGACATCCGGATGACGAGCAATGGCAGTAATACCTTGAATAACAGTTCTAACCTTTCTCGCATATTCCTTTTTCGCATCTTTAAGGTCGAGGTAATAACCTAGTACATCTGGGGCGCTAACTGATTTGTAACCCAAGCGAGCACAATTCAGCGCGGTGTTAAAATCTGAAGTGGAATAGATGTCCCAGTCTTCACACACCTCTTTGCGGCAAGCGAAGAAGGATCCGCTTAGACCAATTAGACCAGCAAGCTTAGATTCCTGATTTCGTAGCCACATTTCATATTTTACATAGGCTCCTTCGCCCGCTACGTTTCCATCCTGACTTATCAGTCGGTCTTCGCTGGATACTGCTCCAATATTTTCGTCATCAAAATAATGTTCGAGAACCTTCAGAGCATCGCTGGGAATTTTGGTGGCGACATCCGAAAAAACAATAATTTCACCTTTGGCTTTCTTGATTCCACAAAGCTGCGCATTTTCCTTGCCTAGCCGTTCACCAGCGCGAACAAGTTGAATCCCGTGCTGATTGTATTCGTTTACAATTTCGTCCGTTCCATCAGATGAGCAATCTGACGCAACTATGATCTCCAGCCGCGACCGATCAAAGTCTAGTTCAAGCGTGTTTTCCAATTTTTCACGAATACGTGTTTTTTCGTTGTGAACAGTAATGATAAGTGAGAGTTGTTTTTTTCCGCTATGCGCTGTTTGGGCGACAGTTTCTTCTTTAGGCTGTAATTTAGACAGTAGAAGCAATAAGGCGGGGTAAATAAAATAGCTGTATCCCGCACTAAATAAAAGCAGCCAAAAAAGGAGTTCCCACATTACATTGATCCCAAATTGTTTTTGTTTGTGTCAAATTACACGAAGTTTAACCAAAGTAAAAAGTTTTTCCTATTTGAACCAGGCACAGTATCAGTGAGAGCATGATCACAAGTATTTGACACCTTGACCGACTTGAGGTACCAATCGCTGTTTTGACTGCGAGCCAGCTAACATTTCTATGAATCAAAATGTTATTCGAAACGTATAGCTGCTAGGCTTCCTGTGAGAGCCCAATACAGGAGTAGGGGGCATATTTTGATCAAAACAAAAAATAGAAAATGTCTTACCAAATTAAGCGTTATTGGATAGAAAACGTTCGATGATCAAATGATATAAAAAATGGATGACGGTTGTGACGAGGTAAAGAGGTTTGATTTATGAGAGCAATTAAAGCGACATTGATAGGGTTTATTTTCATTTTGGTAGCTGCGCCCGTATCGCTGCGAGCTCAAGTGACGGTTGATGTAGATTATTCAGACATAGAGGTTGCGGAGATAGAGCCGGTAACCTATGCGATGAGCACTACAGTTGATACAGATTTTGTAAATAATGAAGTCTATTGCGATTTGGTCAGGGAGCTAGGAGGCGTCACCCTGCATGTAAACAGTAACGCCTATACCGGTGCATGGAACATGTTGACGGGTGAGATGGAGCGAAGAGGAAATCCCAGGCAAGGGATGACCTTGGCAGATTTACGACAGTTCAGCGATGATTGCGATGGTTTGGTCAAGTACTACTTCATTATAAATTGGTCAATCTATGCGCCCCAGTCCCTAGGCGGTCAAGGTCAAGACATTGGTGAAGTCATCCAGTGGCTCAAGCAAAGCGGATGGCCGCAAGAATACTGGCAATATTGGCGCATGGGTTCTGAGCTCTACGGGGCTTGGGATAGCGAGTATATTGAAGACGGAAATCTGCACGGTGAGATCTGCAATGCGATATTCTCGCGCGTAAAGGAAATAGAACCCACGCTCACAACAGGTGTAACTAGCGAGATTGTGTTTAAACCGGGTTGGTCCGGCCAGGCTTTGGCGGGGTGCGAAGATGTTGTCGATTTTATCGATTTTCATACCTATCCTCATGATAACGGTCAAGCGACAATCAATAACGCCTTGGGTGTGATGGGTCAGGAGCCGTTCATACGCGATCAAATCATGCCTGCTTACCGAAATTTGTTCGACGACTATATTGGTGGCCGCCAGAAAAAGGTTTTCTTCAGCGAATATGATTTTTGGGGTATGGATAATGTGGGCAATTCACCTGTCTACGGCAGAAATACCACACTCGCAGTAGCTTTGGCTTGGGGTGATCAATTTGGTTATGCTTTAAAACTCGGCTTTTCTCCTGCTGGAGGATATGCATTTTCGGGAAATGGCAGCTATGGTTTGTTGCTCGGTTGGGTGGCTGGTGAACAAATAGGCCGTCGGGCAATCTACTCACCAAAAGTTTGGGCTGTTTCCTTATGGCAGAAGTATTTTGGTGACATGATGGTGGCCTCAACGCTCCAGGGGTCTCCCACCTACACACCTACATCCGGGCGACCACAGTGGGCAAATATCGATGATCCCTATAGTTCTTACACAACTCAACCCGTTCCCTATGTGACCGCCTATGCCGGGAAGGAAGGCGGTGACGGCGATAGGCTGTCCCTCATTATGATAAATAAGCACCCCACTGATTCATTTGAGGTGAGTATTAATTTGTCTGGAGAGATGGTTGATGAGGAGTCTCCCACTACTATTTACACCTTGACGACTGACAGTGATCTCGGGCTACTGGCCTGGCAAGATCGCTACAATGTTTCGAATCTGCCGGATCAGCAAATTTTCCCACCAACTGAACGTCAACAATGGTTAGACAATAATTTTAATTATCAGCTCGGACCACACTCCATGGTCGCCTTTTCTTTTCCTAAAGTGTGTGATGACTGCACTCCCGGCGGTGGGAATGGTGGCAACGGCGGTAATGATAACAATGACGGCGGTAGCGGCGGTGGTGATCAAGGCGATATGGGTGATACTGACACCAATGAAGATCAGGACACAGACGATACTGATTTGGGAGAGAATCAGCAAAATGCCCCAAATGACCTAGAAGAAGAAACAGTCGATGAGGGTATAGGGTCTCTGGATATCTACAGCGGAATCTGCCTTTTCTTGATCATGGTCGGTGCGGGTCTGAGACGTAAGTCTATTTGATAATAGCAAGTGCAAAGGGATTTGCCTGTCTAATCAATACCCATTATATTGACTGCCTTTGAAACGCCCATAATACTGGGCGTTTTTCTTATCTAATTCGCAGGTATTAAGGGTGTGTTATAAACATGAGTGATTCGTCACAAGGACTGATTTGGATAACGTGGGAACGACAGAGAAGATCCATTGAGCTTGCCAAAGCGCTTGGAGCACGTTACTACGAAATGGATTATTTGATTCACCCAATAAAACGTTACCTAAAAAGTCTCACGCAAACTATCGGATTGCTAGCCAGATATCGAAAATCTGTTTTTGTTGTACAAAATCCCTCCATGGTATTGGCTTTTGTGTCTGTTCTGTTAGGCAAAATATTTAATCTAAAAATTGTTGTTGATCGTCATACCGATAGATATATTTTATTGCAGGGTGAGGGAGCGCTATATAACTGTCTGGTTTTTATGAGCAGATTTACAATGAAGCACGCAAAGCTAACTATTGTGACGAACAATGAGTTGGCCGAGATTGTCCATCGTCATGGAGGACAGTCCTTTGTTTTGCCAGATCCACTTCCTCCAGTCACCGAGTACGTTATTACTGGTGAAAGTCCCGAAAGCTTTAACACTTTGAAGAAAATTAATGCAAGTGACCGTGAGCACATATTCATAGTCGCCGCCTGGGCGTGGGATGAACCTATTGAAGCTTACATTGAATTAGCGAGAAAAATGCCGGAGTTGGATTTTTATATATCGGGTCGACCGAAAAAAGAATTTGATCAAGCCTTGAGTGCCAAACCCGAGAATTTTCATTGCACTGGTTTTGTCAGCGACCAGGAATTCTATTCAATTATGCAGGGAGCAAAATGTGTCGTTGCAGTCACGACCAGTCCAGCAACTTTAATTTGTGCGGGTTACGAATCCTTGGTTTTGGGTAAGCCGTTTGTCACCGGAGACAGTGACGCACTGAAGGCATTTTTTGGCGCGGCAGCCGCCAATTCTAACGGTAGTGTTGACGACATATTCGCACAACTTAAACACATTCAAGATCACTATGAAGATAAATTACAGGCAGTTAAACAGGTGCTGGAGCAAAAAAAACGCGCTTGGCCAGAATTAATAGGTAACTTGGAAAAATGTTTAGCAAATCTCTAGCGAAAAACACTTTGTTTTTTCCTAAGCGAATTCTTTTGGGTTTGCTTTTGCTTGCGCCTTCAGTTTTTTCACAGGTCGACGTCAGTATTGACTATAACGATATTCTTATTGAAAAAATCGATCCGGCAATTTATGGCTTGAGCGTCTCAACCAATACAGGATTTCATGAAGACAAGGTGTATTGTGACTTGGTGAAAGATCTGGGGGGCGTTACCCTTCATCTAAATAGCAATGCAGGTGTGGGTTCCTGGGATATTCTAAGTGGAAAAATGATTCGCAAAGGTCGACCCGTTAATGGGCCGACTCTGAAAGAGCTTAGGAAGTTCAGCGATGATTGTGACGGCTTGGTTAACTACTTGTTTATCGTCAGTTGGAAGTTGTATGCACCGAAAGAGTTTGGGGGGCAAGGCCAGGATATTGGACAGGTAATTCAATGGCTTAAAAATAGTGATTGGCCATTGGAATATTGGAAGCATTGGCGAGTCGGAGCTGAACCCTATGGTCCGTGGGATGAAGAGTTCGTAGAGGACGGTGCGCAGTACGGAAAAATTTTTAAGGTAATTGCAGATCGAATTAAAGAGCTTGAACCTAACACAGTAGTTGGTTTGAGCAGCGAAGCTGTGTGGAAACCACGCTGGACGGCAGATGCTCTGAAAAACGCGGGAAGCAATGTCGGCTTTATCGATTTCCATCATTACCCTCACGATTGGGGAAAGGGCACCGAGCGTGCAGCGCGAAGTATTATGGCTCAAGAGCCTTTTTTACGTGAACGTTTGCAGCCCTTATATAGAAAAATCATCGAAAAAAATGCTGAGAATCCTGACTTGCCCTTGCACTTGGGTGAGTATGATTTTTGGGGAATGGATCAGGTCAATCATGCTCCTTATCACGGTAGGAATACGAGCTTGGCGAATGCCTTGGCGTGGGGTGATCAGTTTGGTTATGCGCTCAAGCTAGGTATTAAACCCACAGGCGGTTACGCATTTGCTGGCGAGGGAAGTTATGGATTATTGTTAGGATGGCAGCTTGGTGAACAAAGGGGTCGTCCTGTTATTTATGCACCCAAAGCTTGGGCAATGGCGCTTTGGCAAAAATATTTTGGTGATAGTATGGTAGCAGCAACGGTTAAAAATTCGCTGACTTATATTCCTGAATCAGGCCGTGACGGCTGGGCGAATGTGAACGGCTATAAATATCGCGCAAAAGCAGTCCCGTATGTTACAGCGTATGCGGGTAAGTCGATAACTAAAAAGCAAAAAACAAAAGCCAGTATTATTCTAATTAACAAACATCCTAAAGATGATTTCGAGCTGAAAATAAGTTTGAAAAATATTGGCTTTCAAGCAGCGCAAGCCGATCAATATGTATTAACAACCAAGGATGAAAAGGGTTTGCTAGCTTGGCAAAACCGTTACAACGTTAAAGGTGGTGGTGCAGCTCAGCAAGTGCCTCCACCTACAAAAAGCCAAATCAAAATTTCAGAGAATTTTGACTTTTTACTGCCACGCCATTCTATGGTGTTGCTGTCTTTCGAAGAATAATGTGTTATCCGGTATACATAGGATTAAAAGAATGAATCTCCCTAATATTTTTATAATTGGTGCACAAAAATCTGGCACAACTTCATTGCATTACTATATGAGTCAGCATCCGGAAATTTTCATGAGTGAGCCAAAGGAGCCCGGATATTTTAGAGAGGAGCCCAAATCGCAAGAGCAGACGGATTGGTATTATTCGCTTTTTGATGGTGCCAAAGAGCACCATAAGTATGTAGGAGAAGGTTCAACCGATTACGCTAAAATTCCACAGTACCAAGGCGTGGTTGAAAGAATTGCCAAGGTTAGTCCAAAGGCAAAAATTATTTATGTAATGCGTTCGCCGCTAAAACGCTTGGTTAGCCATTATTGGCACACAGTACGACCCCTGCCAACCGGAGCGCAAACTAAAGATCTTTACCAGGCAGTAAAAAGTTCCGAATGGTATTTGGCTTTTTCTGATTATTTGCGTCAAATTACGCCTTTTATAGAGACTTTCGGCCGTGAAAATATCCATTTTATTTTCTTTGAAGAACTTGTATCAAAACCTAAAGAAGTTTTGGCAGATTTATTTTCATGGTTGGAGTTGAGTGATGAAAAGTACGATTGGGCAGCCTTAGATGAGCGCTTGAACAGTCGGCCAGAACAGGTTGTGGGGGCTGCAGGCTTAGGGTTAATGCACAAATTTTCACATACTAAAGCTTGGGATGCTTTGGCGAAACTGTTCCCTAAAAGCTTAAAAGCCTGGTTGCGCTCAAAATCTGTGAAAAATATCGACCCTTCTGCTCAGGATGAGCATGTTGCGACTATTGCAAATGAATATCACAATGATTTTGTTAGGATATTAAGGGACGTAGAAAAACTTACCGGTCGCAATGATTTAAATGAATTATGGAAGGTGATTAAAGAATAAATTAAATAAATTCTTCATAGACTTGGCTAATTTTCTCGGCAAAGTTCCTTGGCCCCATTTCTGATTTCACATATTGCAAGGCATTTTCAGCGAGATTTCTTCTTAGAACCTTGTCGTTTATTAAGTTATCTAGTTGGCCTGCTAATTCTTCTGCATTAAGCGGGTCTGCTAATAAACCAGTACTACCCGATTTTACTAATTCTTTGCCGGCGCCGTGAGTTGAAGCAATAACGGCTGCACCGTATTCCATAGCTTCGGTGATAACCAGGCCAAATGGTTCAGGTGTTATCGACGTATGCGCAACAATATCACACGCGCGATAATAGTTTTCAGTATTCTTGATGTAGCCCGTAAAGTGTACATCAATGAGATTTTCGGAAAAATGTGATTGCACATAATCCTTAAGAACTTCGGTATAGTTTTCAGCTGATTCGCCATCAGATCCCACAAGTAAAACGCAAATTTTAGTGTCCACTGCACTAATTTTATTAATGGCCTCTAAAAGTTGGAGCTGTCCTTTCCATGCTACCAATCTTCCAAAAATACCTATAGTTAGGGTATCCGGGGAGATGCCAATTTTCTCTTTATAAAATTGTGGTTGCTTACTTTTGATTTCGGGTGTATCTGATGAAATAGGGTTCAATATTGTTACGATTTTATCCGCGCGCACACCAGATGCTATTGCATTTTCACGCACAAAGTTAGAAATGGCGACAATCTTATTTGCACTATTAACTTGACGAACAACTTGACGAGCAAGTCCATCACCGGGGCCGTGAATTTGCCACAAAAATGGAATATTCTTATCGCGGGCTATATCGATAGTGGTTCTGCAATTGTTGACGTGGATGAAATCAATTTTGTGTTCATTAATGAATGTTCTAACTGCTTTTCGAAAACGGCTGTTTTTTAAGTGTTCGTAGCCAAAAAAACAATATATTAGGGCTTTCTGTAATAAGCGAAATCCAAAGCGACTAATACGCTTTTCAAAGTGCCCTTTTTGGACATAAGTGATATCTTTTCTTAGGAAGTGCAAGTTAACATGGCTGGCTACGTGATGCTCGACCAGCTCGAGATCAATCGCTGTGATGATATGAACCTTATACTTGTTTCTATCTAAGGCATTGCCGAGTCGAGCAGCAACAATGAATGAGCCTCCAAACCCTACGCCTTGGTCTACGATTAATATATTCTTCTTCATGTTTTGAATGGCTGTAATGACAAAAAACGAACTAAATGGAGTTCGTATGTAAATGAGCAAAAGTAGGGGCTGCAGGAGTATACAAGCTCATTTGTGTTTGGATCAACATGTTAGCATCTTAAGAAAAGTAGCGTTCTTAATATAAAGCAATTTGTAGCGTTCGCGATGTGAAAATTGGCATTTACAACCGGAGTTGTATTTGCTTACATAGCGGGTTGTTTTTAGGAGTGATTTATAGGTCGTATATGTACGAGGAAAAGATCAGGGAAATACTGTCTAAGCACGGGAAGCTATCCCAGGATATCTCAAATTTGCAAATTAGCAGTAATCTATATGATGCCGGACTGACTTCGCTGGCGACGGTTAACATTATGTTGGCTATTGAAGACGCCTTTGACGTTGAATTTGCCGATAGCATGCTCAATCGCAAGACTTTCCAGTCCATAGACTCTCTGGTCGAGGCGTTGGATGAGCTCTGCTCCCAAGGCGGGACATAATGGAAAGAATTCTTTTTGAGGATGTGCTGACTTGTGTTGATGCATTGGGAAAAGGTGTTATCACCGAAACTTCAGCAGATGTTGACGCAAGAGCTCGATTCCCCAGGGAGTCGTTTGAGGAATTTAAAAAAAATCAATTATTGAGCCTTTATGTTCCCAGGGAATTGGGCGGAGCGGGCTTTACTATGACTGAGATCTGCAATATTTGCGAGAAGCTCGGACATTATTGCGCTTCCACAGCGATGATTTATGCGATGCATCAAATTCAGGTTGCCTGCATTGTTCACCACATGGGAGAAAGTGATTTTTTCAGGGGTTTTTTAAGAGATCTTGTGAAGAAGCAATATTTGCTCTCGTCGGCAACAACAGAGTTGGGCGTAGGGGGAGATCTTCGAAGTAGTATTTGTGGTTTGGCGATAGAAGGCGACAAATTTCGAGTTGAAAAAAAGGCGCCCGTCATCTCTTATGCCCTGGATTCGGATTATTTACTGTTGACTTGTCGAGCCAGCACCACAGCCCCAGCGAGTGACCAAGTACACGTTGTACTGAAAGTTCAGGACTGCGAATTTGAGCCCTTGAGCGCCTGGGATACCCTGGGTTTCAGAGGCACTTGCAGTTCCGGGTATACAGTTCGAGCACATGGCGAGATGAATCAGGTTATTCCTGCTCCCTTCGCAGATATCCTGGCGCATACCATGCATCCGGTCTCACATCTCACTTGGGGATCTCTTTGGACCGGGCTGGCCTCAGATGCTGTTGCGCGGGCGCGTAAGGCTGTTCGCCAAGCCTATAAGCGCAATCCGGAGTTGCCTCCCGTTTCATCTTTACGGCTATCTGAAGTGGATGAACAGCTATTCAGTATGCGCAGTGGTTTGTTACAAGAGGTTAGCGAATATCAAACTATGCTGGAAGCTGGAGATGATTCGGCATTTTCGAACTTTGGTTTTGCAATACGTATAAATAATGCCAAATTACAGTGTTCAGAAATGTTGGTGGACATTGTCGGTAAGGCCATGATGGTGGTTGGAATTTCAGGCTATCGCAACGATTCTCCACTCAGTCTCTGCCGGCATATTCGCGATGCTTATGGGGCTGCAATTATGGTGAACAATGACCGCATTCGCGGACACAATGCCACCTTGCAAATCGCCATGAGGGATTGATGGTGTGTGAGTCGAATCATCAGGAAGAAGCCTTTCAGGTTTACCAAAATCAGCTTGTTGAGGCCGGACTTCTTATTCCTTTGGGTGTGCCTGGTGTATACGGTCGCAGTGGTCAATTTGAGTACGTCATCGACCAGTTTGAGGCTTTTGTGACTCAGAAAGGCCAGCATTTAAACCCCGAAGTCATGCGTTTTCCACCCATCATTTCGCGCTCAACCTATCTTAAAACTGACCATATTGAAAATATGCCGGATTTAATGGGATCAATTCATTCTTTTTGTGGGAGTGAGCGTGAACAGCGCAAAATGCTGGAAAAGGCTCATGAAGGTGGACCCTGGGAAGAAGACTTGCAAGCAACGGAAGTTATGCTGGTGCCCGCCGCTTGTTATCCACTTTACCCCGCCTCCAGCGGCACTTTGGCAGAAGGGGGGCGTTTGGTTGATTTAAAAACTTTTGTGTTTAGACATGAACCGTCCAATGATCCTGCACGCATGCAAAGTTTTCGTCAGCGCGAATATGTTCGTCTCGGCACAGCTGAGCAGGCTTTAATACACCGAAATTACTGGTTGGAAACAGCGGAAGATATGCTAAAAAGCCTGGAATTGGATGTGCAGGTTGTTTCTGCAAACGATCCTTTTTTTGGCCGCGCAGGGAAAATAATGAAAGCAGCCCAATTGGATCAGGAATTGAAATTTGAAATTGTTGTACCTATTTGTTCCGAAGAAAGGCCAACGGCAATCACGTCGTGTAATTATCATTTGGATCATTTTGGGCAAGCGTTTGATATTTTTACGGCAGATGGAGAGCGTGCGCATACCGCCTGTATAGGTTTTGGTTTGGAAAGGATTGCGCTAGCCCTGTTTAAAACTCACGGATTGCATTTGGGCGACTGGCCTTCATCAGTAAAAGCGATTCTGAAAATCAACTAATGCCATGAGTTCAATTCTCGACTTAAACCCGCAAAACTATCAACAACATGCAATACATGGCGCGGACCGAATCTGGACTGAAACCAATTGCTATGTGGATGTTTTAATTGAGCTGATTCATGCGCTGGGACATGACCCCATCGCAGCTTTACCTTTTAGTTTAAGCATTGATTTTGAAGAAGATCAGTGGACATTTTTTAAGTACCCTTTGGGCGATCTACTGGATATCTACGGTTTTGACGTGCAAGAGTTGAACCCGTGGAAAAATCTGGCGGAACATATCGAAATTCAAGTCGGGCGTGGCAATCCGGTGTTGGTGGAGTTGGATTCTTTTTTCCTGCCCGACACTGTGGGATCCGCTTATAAGCTAGAGCACGTGAAATCCACAGTAGCAGTAAATGAGATCGATGTTAATAATGCCTTTATGGGCTACTTTCACGGTCAGGGCTATTTTGAGCTACAGGGAGAAGATTTCGAAAATATTTTTCAAACAAAGGGGCTGGTGCATGATCGAATGTTGCCTCCCTATATAGAGTTTATTAAATTACAGGATGAAGCTCGCTCTTATTCACGAGAAGACGTAAGAAAGAAGTCAGTTAAAGCGCTGGAAAGACAGATAAAGCTTATTCCGATTTCCAATCCTTTTGAAAAATTTAGTGAAAAATTTGAGGCGGTATTACCGCAATTGTTAGACGAGGGAATGGAGAGCTTTCATAAATATTCCTTTGCAACTTTTCGTCAATTCGGTGCTTGTTTCGAGCTGGCAGCCACTTACCTACAGTGGTTACAATCGCAAGCTGAAATGGATCTGGAAGTGACGATAGAAAACTATCTCTGGATAGCCGAAGCTGTTAAGGCGATACAATTTCAGTTTGCGCGGGCAGTTGCAAGAAAAAAGCCGATAGACTTTGCTCAGCTCCATGAAATGGCCAAACGTTGGCAAACTAACACGTCTTTTCTTCGGGGAAAATATATTGAGTAACACACTCCCCATTACAAACTGGCTTTGTACCAGAACGGCAGCTAATCAATTTGAGCAACCTGAAAATAATCTGTTTACTTTGGAAAGTTTTTCGTTTCAAGCGCCTAAGACAATTGCTGCCTCCCTGCTGGAAGGTGAGATCTACAATAAAGACCTGAGTAACCTGGACAGTTTTGATTGGTGGATGCAGTCGACATTTACGCTCGATGAGAAAGAGTTGAGCACGTTGGCATTTCTAGAGTGCGAGGGTTTGGCGACTCTGGGAGAGGTTTGGCTCAACGGTGAGAAAGTTGCAAACTTCAATAATATGTTTTTACCCGTTTCTGTTTGTATTGAATCGAAATTGGCCAAAGAGAATACACTTATTGTCGTTATTCGCAGTAACCAGGCTTTTCTGAATCAAAAAAGACCGAGACCGGCTTGGAAAACAAATTTAATTGAAAATCAAAACTTACGTTGGTTAAGAACGTCACTGCTAGGTTATATTCCATCCTGGACTCCTGATATTAAACCCTTGGGAATCTGGAAGGCGCTGAGTCTTAAAAGCCAGGACCAAAAACTTTTAGATAGTGTTTGTATTCATTCGAGTGTTGATGGATCCGAAGGGATTGTAAATTTAACTCTCGACCTGCCCGCAAGTTATTTTAGTCACTACGAAAATAAGAAAATCCGTTTATCAATTTGTAAGAAAAATTATGAATTGAAACTCAAAATTCAGAATGACTCATTGATCCTCAAAGAAAATGTTTGCATTGAAAAGGTTGATTTCTGGTTGCCTCACACGCATGGCGAGCCCACGCTTTACGCTTGGGAAATGCAACTTTCTGGTGCTACTGTTTCGAGAAAAGGCAAGATTGGATTCAGGCGCGCTGAATTTAGCTACCTCGGTGAAAGCATCGGCTTAAAAATTAATGGAAAGCGTATTTTCTGCCGCGGCGCATGTTGGACAACAAGTGATATTGTTTCGCTGACAGAAACTGAAGCGAGTATTAAACAAAAATTAAAACGGTTTAAAGAAGCTAGCATGAATATGCTTCGCGTTGGCGGAACGATGTTGTATGAACATGATAGGTTTTATGAGCTGTGCGACGAGTTAGGTATTTTAGTCTGGCAGGATTTTATGTTTGCCAATATGGATTATCCCGTCGAAGAAGAGAGCTTTCTTAAGAATATTACAGATGAGGTTCTTAGTCAGGTGGGCAGGTTGGTGCAATATGCTTCCGTTGTGGTGTATTGCGGTGGCAGTGAAGTGGAGCAGCAATCTGCCATGATGGGAATGTCGCGCGAACACTGGCGAAATCATTTTTTTTCGAATCTTATCCCAGAGATTGGATTAAAAATTGACGCTAATTTTGCTTACGTACCTTCCAGTCCTTGTGAGGGAGCCTTACCCTTTCACTCGTCAGAAGGGATAGCACACTATTTTGGGGTTGGTGCATACCAAAGAGGTCTAAAAGATCTTATAGAGGCTGACGTAAAGTTTGCTACTGAGTGCTTGGCCTTTTCGAATATTCCCTCCCCTGCTCACTTGCAAGAAATGTTTAAGTCAGTATCTCCTCCGACACACACACCTAGCTGGAAAGAAGGCGTACCAAGAGATAACCATGCCGGTTGGGACTTTGAAGATGTGCGAGATTTCTATGTTAAAAAGCTTTTCGGTATTGACGCGGTGCAATTGCGTTATGAAAACCTGGAGCAGTATCATCGTTTAGCACGTTTGATTAGCGGTTATGTGATGGCGCGATGCATGATTTTTTGGCGATCAGAAACTAGTCGATGTTCGGGTGCATTGATCTGGTTTTATAACGATATAGTTGCAGGCGCGGGCTGGGGCTTGATTGATCACTCAGCTGCAGCAAAACCCGCCTTGAACATTCTTGAGCATTCTTTAAACACTCACCAATGTTATGTTTTAAATCAGGGCTTGGCAGGACACCGGTTTGGGGTGATTAATGAGGGGACGCAAGACAAATCCTACACCTTACGTGTCGCTCTGCTTAGAGAGGCTTCAGCGACCTATACTTTTGACAAAGTAGT
Source organism: Cellvibrionaceae bacterium (assembly GCA_050299435.1). Lineage (GTDB taxonomy): Bacteria > Pseudomonadota > Gammaproteobacteria > Pseudomonadales > Cellvibrionaceae > 1162T-S-0a-05. The sequence continues at coordinate 13,884 of JBNKVX010000054.1, forward strand.
GCGGGTTGCTGCAAACAAAGAACATTCACTAAATTTAGCTGAAATTGCTTCGGGTTTTATAGATAGTACTCATTCCTATCGATTCGGTGCCGAACGATTTGAGGCAGTTGCAGTTCAATTGTTTGACGAGCAAGGCCATTTGTTATCGCAAGATATTGAATTTCCCCAATTGATTCCGATGGCAAATTCTGCTGCATCATTAAATGCTACAGTTGAAGCGGAACTTTCGGTGCTGGATAAAAACAAGGGTCAGGCAAGGTTGCAACTAAGAACCAACAGAGCGCTTTACTTTGCTGAGTTGGATTGCAAGCGCATCCAGTTTAATCACAATTACATACATTTGCTTCCGGGACACACTTATGTCATTGACTGTAATCTTTATGGAGATAGCAGCAACAGGATTCGAGTGAGCTTGGGAAGTGTAAATGGTGCAGAGATAAGTTTAAACCTAACAGGCTAGATGACTAATTTTTCCGTTTAAAATAATAATCTTCAAGCATCTTTCTGCTGGTTTTTCCGTTTGTATTTCTAGGAAAGGCGTTAAGCTGAATAAACTCCTGTGGAATCTGATAATCCGTCATTATATTTGTTAGTTGTTCTTTCAATGGAATTTTGTTTGTGTGATCTGGATTTTCACTCACATAAAAGCAAATAATTTTGTAATCTGTCTGCTCATCTGGTGTCGCAATACAAAGCGCCTCATTAATATCCGGTAAGCGTCTAATATAACTGTCAATATCAGCGAGATTTATTCGATAGCCGCGATGTTTTACGGTGTCGCCAGTGCGCCCCGTAATATAAAATTCACCGCTTTGATTGCGAAAAGCTAAATCCCCTGTCGGGTAGTATAGCTTGCCTCCAATTTCTTTCAGGCAATCTCTATTGTAAGTACGGTTTTGGATGTAGCCCTCCATCATTTGATCACCGTGTAGGTAAAGTTCCCCCTCAATGAAATCACACTGTTCTTCCTCATCTCGAATAATAAGTGCTTGCATTCCGCTTCCAATATTTCCTATTGAGACATGGCCTTGATAGCAGTCTTGTTCTTCTTCTTTTTTGAGTCGCTTTGCGTGAGAAGAGACGGTAAATTCTGTTGGTCCATACATATTTACAATAAGTTTATCCGAAAATACTCTGCAGACTTTTTGATATAAAGTTAAGTTGAAGAGCGACCCTCCAATCAATAAAGTGTGAAGACTATCGAAAGTTGCGCGCTTAATAACGGCAGGGTGAAGTAGCATATGAAGATTGGCTGGCACCGTGCAAATAACGTTGATTTGAAACTTTTGTATATCCAACGCTAGTCGAAAGGGGTCACCATCAAAATTCGAAAAATAAAGTGCGCTCTTCCTGTAGAGAAAGAAAATGACATCTTTTAAGGAGGGGTCAAATGAGAATTCTGCAATTTGAAGCACTCTGTCTTTGGAGCTAACTTCCGGTGCGTAGTCTGTAATAAGCCTGTTGGCATACGCGCTAAATGCATCGGCCGAAATAACCACACCTTTGGGTCTGCCGGTTGAGCCGGATGTGAAGATAATGTAGAGCGGTACATTTGTGTTCAATGTGTGAGCTTCAGGTAAGGCAGGCAATCTGTTTGCATCAACCCGTTTAAAAAGGGTTTCCAGTTTGTCATCGTCAATGAAAAAGGAAATATTGGCATCCTCTTTTATTTCCTCTAATCGTCCTAAAGGAAACTTCTTGCTTAATGGTACATAGCTTATGCCCATTCGAATACAAGCCAATATGCAGAGCAGATAATAGGGTGTCTTACTTAGGAGTAAGCCAACGGTTTCGTTATGCTTAATATCTGCTTCTAGCAATAAACTACAAATGGACATAAAGGTGCTTTTTGAATTGCTAAGTACGTCCCCATGACTATCTATTAGATCGGGCGGATCATTGAAAAGGTTATCTATCTTGGTTGCGAGTTCAACTCTGCTCATTATTGCATCCTCTTAATTTTTCTGTTGTGCAATAATCGTTTTCAAGTCGTGCCATTAATGCGGTTTGATAAAGTGCTAGCGTAAAAGCATGATCTCCATCAGGTAATAGGCTGAATTTAAAGTTTTTATGTTTTGAGAGTCTGTGTTTGGCTCGACCGACGTCGCGAGAAAAATAATCCAAACTCACATCGTTTTTGTTAAAAATAAAATTTAAACGAATTCCTGTATCACTTAGTTTCTCCAGGTCACGTATAAGTTGCTTATCCTCTCCGGGTAGCTGAAATCTCTTACGGAAATATTCCCTTGAGGCGCGAAACCCAAGTTTGACGACTTCATGCAAACTAAATAAAACTTTAAATCTTTTTTGTAAAATCATAGCCTTTAGTAAAGATTTAGCAGAGGCTGGGGCAGTATAGGCATCTACGAGGGATTTATCATGTTTGTAAAAGCTGAGTGGGTTAACGAAAAGCAGTTCGATGATTTTTTTATTCCCCGTGTGCAAAATATATTGAAAAGCGTTATGTCCCGCTGAGCACAATCCACCCAAAATAAATTGGGTGTAGCCATGTTCCGCTTCGAGCTTATCTAATAATTCATCGATTTCGTCTGTTCGAGATTCGGGGTAGGGGAAAACAGGTTCTGTGCGTTGGTTGTAAACACCGCTTCCTTCTCCGATATGACAAAAATCAAGGCGCAGTGAATCCATTCCCAAGCTGGCCAGATTTCGAGCTAGATTTGTATATAGACTAGAGGGTCCGGAGTGGTGTGCTGCACCGGCATTAAGCAAAATTAGTATTAAATCGGAAGAGGTGCTCAAGCGTGATTGAGAACGACATAATACTCCGAAATTTCCAAAGTCAGTCTTTACGCACTGCTCTGTGAACTGTGCGATCTCTAAATCGTTCTGTTGTGTGGCTATATTCTGAAAATCCAATTCGCCTTTGGAGCTCACATTTAACGACGGTATATTTTTGAATGAACCTTCTATTTTGCCAAATACATTTAAGATTTTATCCAGGAGGTCTTGCGAAACCATACTATTTAAAGGCGGGAGCATCATTTTATCGTTGCCCTTGAAGCTTTCACTAGAAAATATCTGACAGCTATCTTTCATAATTTGCGTAAACTTCGAAGAAATCCGAGATCGTTCTGGGTGAAGTAGGATGATATTTTCAATATCGCAATTTAATCGATCTACAGTCGCAGTTTCGAGCTCCTTTAGTTGAGCTTTGAATTTTGTGATTCCGCCTATATCAATCGTGTGCTTCGAAGGTGCTTGTTGATTGAGCAGCTCCAGGTCGCGAATTAAGCTCGCGCCATTTTTGTATGGGTTTATCAGTAGGAGCTTGTTTAACTGGCAGTCACTCAGAGAGCTCTCGATTGCCGTGAGAGTGATTAAAGTGCTTGAATGGAAAGAAACAATGCTTCTAATTGAGTTGGGAGAAAGCTGATTTAATTCCTTAAAGGCTAGGCTGACGTCGCTCGACCATTCTTGTAGTAAATTCTGGCTTTGATTGGTAGATAAACTATTCCCATAAAGGCTGAAATCGAATTTCATCACCAGTGTGTTGGGAACACGGGCCAGCAATTCACAAATGCTGCTTATGATTCGGTGTGTATGAGTATACTCAAAGCCAATAGGTGGGCATACTAAAATTGCTTCATTAATCTTGTTGTCACGTTTTGAGTGGTACACGCAGGTGAAAAGCCGATGATTAGGAGGCCCAATCCAGCCAGTTTCTTTTGCAATTTCGCTTTCCAATCTTTAATCTCGGCTTAACTCTTTTATGATCTCTAAGGCGCTTTCATAGCTGATGACTTCTACCGCCTGTTCAAGTGAAAGGATGATGTCAAATTCGTCCTCCATGGCAGTTACTAAATTAAGTTGCATCATTGAATCCCATTTTTCCATGGAATCCGCACGAAGTTCGCTTCGGTTGGGAAGCGTCGTGAGTTCAAAAATATCTTTAAAAATCGAGTCGAGTTTTTGTTCAATCATCTTAATAATTAATCAGTGTCCAAGAACACGCCTGGCGAGATTCCGGAGCACTTCCAATATATCCTTTTTTAGTTGTCTAAGGCCAACTCGGATAGGCTTTTTAAAATTCTGCTTTGTTTTAGGCAAGTATCCCAGTTCAATCAACAAGTCCCCTGAATAGTACATAAACTCATCGATTTCTGATGAGCTTAAAGTATCTTTCCAGCCGCCAGACACTCCTTTCCTAAAGAATTCTCTAGGTTCGCTACGTTGGTCAGTGCCCGAAGCTTTTGTTTGCCCGGGGTTTATAAAAGTATTTTTATTATAGTTTCCTTCACTGAGTTTGCTGAAAGTATGGCTATCATAAATTTCCTTAATCTCATCATCGCCACAGGAAATACCCAAAAAAGTAAAAAGGCGCCGCAATTCGGCGTAGCCGTTGGTGAGTAAATCCTCGTATCGTACTTCAATGTAATGAGGGCTTGAAAATTGTATGGATTTTGACTGCAAAACAGCGGCCTTCCATTCTTCCGCTGCGGGCTGCACAAAAGTTGGAGCCCATTGTCGCCCCCAACTTTTTTTTGCTGCTAACATCGAACTAACCACGTCACGACCGTCTCGAATTACGTGAATAAATCTAGCTTCCGGATAGCACTTAAAAATAGTGTCTACGTTGAAGCTGTTGTTGGGTGACTTCTCAAGTAATATTTCTGCTTCAGGCTTAACTTCAAATAGTTTTGAAAAGACACCGTCTGCAAACTGTCGCATTAACTGGTAAAACCGGGGCTCGTCAATGTAGGCTGAGATTCCATGAAAGCGAAGTTCTTCAGTTTGCGGGTATGCCAATTCGTCTTCCCATTTCGATCTTAATTGACGAAAATAATTATGAAAGATTTGGCTTTCTTGCCCAGTAGCAATAAGTTTATGTGAACCCAGCATTAGATGTAGCCAGGTCGTGCCGCTGCGACCTGAACCTATTATAAATACTGGAAATTTCATTTCCTTTGGCATAACTATCTTTACGTAGTGGTGATTTATTCAATAATTAATTGTTAGTATCATATACTACAAAAGAGTAAAATATCCGTATTTGTTCAGGAGAAAAAGCCGATTGGTAGTCATTGAGCAGGAGCAAACGGCGCACTATGTGCAAGGAAAGGGCAAGCGGCTCTTTGCGTGGATGCATACTGCCGCTCAAAAGCCCTTAGCGCCGAGATGGGCTGTCATTCTTTGTCCACCCATTGGTTATGAGTATATGTCGGTGCATCGAACGTATCGACATTTAGCAAAGGCTTTTGTTCAAAGTCATTGCGTGGTCTTTCGCTTTGATTACGCTTTTACTGGAAACTCTTCAGGTAGGCAATCACAAGATTTAACTTTGGACTCCTGCGTTGGGGATCTAGAGGATATTAACAATCATATTCAAAGTATTTTCCCTGGGATTAAAACGTGCTTCGTAGGTTTTAATTTTGGTGCCGCAGTAATCGCGAAGGCAAGTACCCTGATGAGCATGGATGCGGTCGTATTATGGGAGCCGCCTGTATCAGGTAGAAAATTTAATCGTGAACTGAGAGTATTGGCAGGAATCCTAAATGACGAGGACAGTTCTACCGCAGCTGTCGACGAGGCGGCAGGTGTATTTCTTACAGAGGAATTTTGTAAGCAACTCGGAGATTATAATCTAGCGATTTTATTGCTGAGTAGGATTAAGGAATGTCTGGTACTGAGTGGCACTGCTAACGGGAAGATTCAGGAAATCGTGGAGCAACTTCAAACCGAAGGGAGAAGTTGTCAGCTCGCATGTTATCGCGGTCATGAGGGTATGCTTGCTTATCCAACTGAAACGGAAATTCCAATCGAAGCAATAACTCAGCAGGTAGATTGGTTAAGCAGCTTAATAGACAATAATGAGCTCAAACAGTACCCCATGCCATGCCTTGAAAAATCGGTACAGCTTGAAAGTAATGAAGAGCGGGCAATTTCATTTGGAGACAAAAAGCTTTTTGGGATTTACACACCAAGCGCTGTTCAAAACGAAGGGTCTGTTTGTCTCGTATTTATTAATTGTGGTTCCGAACATCATGTTGGTCCTCATAGAATATACACTGATTTTTGCAGAAAACTTGCACAAAAAGGCATCAGCAGCTTTCGTTTTGATCTGGAAGGCATAGGGGATAGTCCAAGTTTGGGGGGAAATGTTGATAACATTGCTTATTCTCCCTGTGCAATGCGTGACCTGGATAGTTCACTGGCTTTTCTCGAAACGCAAATGGAGAAACCAAAATTCATTTTGACAGGTATTTGTGCTGGCGCATACCACAGTTTCAAGGCCTGCGCAGAAGTTCAGAATAGAAATATCATAGCTGCGGTGCTGGTTAACCCCCTGGTATACTCTTGGTCAGAAGAAGAGCATGTTGCTAATGCGCAGCATGTAAAAAATAGCCGTGAGTTTCACCGTTATCGCGCAGAATTCGATCGTTCTAAAGTGCTTGGTATTATATTGAATCCCGGAATGTGGTGGGTCGTGCTACGTGTTGTTTTTACAGCTTTAATAGGCCTGGTTTCGAGGTATGTTCCACTTTCGGGTAACACCAGTGCAAAAAAAGTTAAAATTAAACTGAAAAAAATCTATGAAGCTAAACGCGCAGTTAAGGTCATTATCGCCAGAAGTGACCCGGGCATCAGTCTTTTGAGAGAGCAAGCGGGGAGGTTATTCTCCAAAGGCCTGAAAAGCGGATATTTAAGTTTGGAAACGATAGAAAAGGCGGACCACGGAATGAGTAAAGCAGTTATGAGGGAGCAGCTATTTAAAAAAATGTCTGAATTTGTGGAGACATTTAGGTAAGAGCGCTTAACTAATATTAAGTGCTTTTAAAATATTTTTGAAATTTTTCCTTAACAAGGCCTTTAAATATTTTGCTGTAGTAATTCCACCAGGGAAGAAGATCGTCACTGGAATAAATGGCGTGTATGCGCTTTCCTCTCAGGGATTTTAGCCATTGCTTGTAAGTTATCATATTTAGCGAACGCATTTCTTTTGCTGCCCAAAAATCCTGATACAACCAAATCCAAATAACACCGTCTTCCCAGTCTGTTACTTTATCTTGATTGAGGCCAATTGCATCTCTAAATGCGATTACCGGAAGATTCACACCGCAACCGATGGATGTGCCGGTTGTGTTGACAGGTCTCGTATTTATTTCTATCAGTTTGTACAAATTGGTTTTTGGGTCGAGTTTGAATTCTATACCCGCAATACCTCTGTAGCCAGTAGCCTGCAATAATCTGACCGCTTGATCTTCAACGGTTTTGTTGTGACAGGAAACTGTGGCGGTACAATAACCGAATTTAACTGGGCTTTGCCTTAATTTACTTCGTATACAGTAAGCGAGGGGCTTATTCTTTTCTGAGCTATAACTGAGGAAAGTGTAGAGATTGATATCGTCACCCTCAATAATCTCCTGGACCATCAGTTCATTATCAAATTGACTAATACGTTCATATTCATTGATTAACTCTTCCTTGTTATGAACTGTAATCGCTTTTTTGCCACTAACTACAGCATCAAATTCTTTGAGTCGCCATTTTTGCGCTTCAAGTGGTTTAACTACATAAGGAAAGTTCTTGGCTTCTTCAGCTATTTTAATGATGTCGTCGTTACTTTTTGGAAACCAGGTTTCCGGAATGGGAACATTTGCTTGTGTAGCTAACTCGTATTGTAATTTTTTATTTTTCATCTGTTCCATTGATTGGGTATCAGGATTTAATACCACAAAAAATTGGCTCAGAAACTCATGATGTCGAGCTAAGAATAACGAGCAATCGTCAGATGCCGGGATAAGTACTCGCTTTCCATCATATCTTGATGACAGATTTTTTAAAAAATCTAAATGCTTTTCCTCGTTGATATAAAAATCTGGACACAGCTCTACGGTGTCGCAGTAACGCGACTGAAGACTGTAATCCAGAAGATTTGGATGTATGCGTACCACTTTAAATTTTTCTCTGCCGAGAGCGCGAGTCAAGGTTAGTGCGATGATGCTCATCGACATGTTGTGCTCGCTGCGAGTTTGATCAGATTCGTGAGTTACGATAAAAGCTGTAGATTCAGTCATAATAATTCGATTAATTTTTACATTTCTACGAAGCTATTACCGATCATAATTACTCTGGCTGATCGGTTCAGAAAAACTTCTTGTAATTGTGAAAAGTCTTTAGCGTCTCTCGCATCAAGGTTATTAAAAGTGAGGCCTACCTCAAGTATACCTTCAGGATGGGAAATGCTAAATTTGTCTAGATTTCGTGAGTCTCGAGAAAGCTGGTTGGTTACCGTGCCCTCAATGAATGCAGATACACAGGTTGCGATAGCACCAGAGACAGCATAAGCGCGATGGGTTTTGATAGGATTAATAATTCGTCCTACGATATCTCCAGTGTCTGATACATCAGTACTCAGTAAACAAATTTTCACTTGTCCTTTATGTAGAGTCAGCTGCGTTTTCTCAGATACCAAATCTTTAACGACATCACGTAAGTCTTCAATACGATTTTTGATCTCCAGGAGGGAGTCAATTTCCAGGGGGCTTTCACTACCTTGTAGTCCAAGTTGTTCTGCCTTAAAGAAGGCATACAATGCACCGGCATCAATAACAGACACGTCCAATTCATCTTCGTTGAGTTTCACGAGATCCATCACTTTTCCAGTCGGCAAAAGTTCACCGGTGGTTTTCCCGATAGGCTCCGAAAAATTCAGTTTTACGTCAAAGGAGCTGCCCAGGGTTTCTGAACAAAGTGAATCAGATAATTGTGCTTCAATTATTGAGGCAGTATTTCTGTTATAGATTTTTACAGAGTTTTTTCTGT
>JBNKVX010000055.1:0-22495 GCA_050299435.1 Cellvibrionaceae bacterium
TTTTGGATGTGGATAGTGGAGATATCCTGGCGATGGTCAATCAGCCCTCCTACAACCCAAACAATCGAAAAGACTTAAAGCCTGCTCAAATAAGAAATCGTGCGTTGACAGATTTGTTTGAGCCTGGTTCTACGATGAAACCTTTTGCGATTACGGCCGCGCTAGAAACGGGGCGCTATAGACCGGAATATAAAATTGATACGAGCCCGGGCTATTTTAAGGTGGGCAGTAAGACAATTTTGGATCCAGTTAATTACGGTGTGGTTGATTTGACGAAAATTATTACTAAATCAAGTCAGGTGGGTATCAGTAAATTAGCATTAGAGCTAGGTGCAGAAAAAATTCGTGACGTCATGTTTCGAGTTGGATTGGGGCAAAGTACCGGGCTGGGATTCCCGGGAGAAAGTGTTGGTGTATTGCCGGAGCGTTCACGTTGGCGCGATATTGAAACGGCCACCTTTGCATACGGTTATGGACTTAATGTTAATGCGCTGCAATTGGCAAAAGCCTATTCAGTTCTTGCAGCTCAGGGCGAGTTGCATGAAGTGAATCTGGTTGTGAATAGCAATAGTCTATCCGAGCCACGCCAAATTCTGAGTAAAAAAGTATCTCGTAGCGTTACAGACATGCTGAAAACTGTAGTGCAACCTGGTGGTACAGGCACGCGTGCGCAAATTTATGAATACCCTGTTGCAGGGAAATCAGGAACGGCTCACAAAGTGGGTGATCAAGGTTATGCCGATAACCGTTATATCGCATTGTTTGCCGGGTTTGCTCCAGCAGATAATCCTTCTGTTGTTGCTGTCGTTGTTATCAATGAACCAGCGGATAATCATTACTACGGGGGTGAAGCTGCAGCGCCGGTATTTGCAAGTATTGTCAAAGAAAGTTTGCAAGTGCTTAACGAAGCCCCCGTTCATGTTGATCAATATTTATCGTTGGTGGCGCAATGAACCTGCAATCGCTACTAAAAGAATACGACTTGGAAAGAGATGTTGCAGATATTTCCTTAAACGATTTAGTGCTGGATAGCAGAAAAGTCAAAGGGGGTGATGCCTTTTTTGCCTTGCGAGGTACGCAAGCTGACGGAGTTGAATTTATTGAGGATGCCGTAAAGCGTGGGGCTCAGGTTGTTTTTAAAGAGTCAGAAAATTTCCATATAGACAAACATCAAAATTATTCAGTGATTGGGTTGCCGAAACTGGACTCCTATATGCCTTTGTTGGCTGATCGATTTTACGGAGAGGCTTCGAAAGAAATAAATGCAATTGCAGTGACCGGAACCAATGGGAAAAGTACCTGTGTGTCTTTGATTGCACAAGCGGCCAAAGACCTGGGCTGCCCATCCTGGCAACTGGGAACCCTGGGTTATGGTGAACCAGGTGAGACTTTGGTGGAAACAGGCCTAACCACTCCAGATTTATTGACGTGCCACAAAATATTTTCAGAAGCGCGCAACGCAAATAGAAAATTATTGGCAATGGAAGTGTCTTCGCATGCAGTTACTCAGGGTCGTGTAAGAAATATTCGATTCAAGGCGGGCGTGTTTACCAATATAACGCGAGATCACCTGGATTATCATGGTTCGTTTGAAGATTATTGTGAGGCAAAACTAAGTTTGCTGCGAGATTACAAAATGGATTTCATTGTGATCAATATTGATGATGAGTTTGGGGAAAAAATTGTCAGGGAAAAACTGGCTGGTGATGTAAAAATTCTAACGTATTCCATCAAAAATAGACGCGCTGACATTTTCGGCGATTTAGAAAGTGTCGATTTATCAGGAACCCAAGCCGTTGTGAGTAGCCCTTGGGGTAAGTTTAAACTCTCGTGCTGTCTGGTTGGCGAGTTTAACTTAAGTAATTTACTTGTAGTTGTATCGGTGATGGGGGAGTTGGGTTATGACCTGGGCAGATTGGCGTCGGTGATAAAAAATCTAAAAGGTGTTGATGGACGTTTGCAAAAAGTGAAAAGTGAGAATTCTGATTCGCTTTCAATATTTGTTGATTATGCGCATACACCTGACGCACTTCAAAAAGTACTTGAGACTCTAAGAAATCTTACTGTCGGTCATCTCTGGGTGGTTTTTGGTTGCGGGGGTGATCGCGATATGGGTAAGCGGGCGCAAATGGCTCAGATTGCATCAAGAATTGCAGATCATGTAGTGATTACCTCGGATAATCCTAGAACGGAAGATCCACAGAAAATAATTGATGATATTCGCGTGGGGCTGACAGTTGAAAAATCAGAATGTTATATAGATAGAGCTTTAGCAATAAATAACGCTGTTGCGAATATTCCAGAAGGTTCGTGTCTTTTGATTGCCGGAAAAGGCCATGAAAAGTATCAGATAGTCGGAGATCAATATTTGCCTTTTGATGATTGCCTCGTTGCTGAGCAAGCAATGAAAAAACGAGGTGAAGCAACTAGAGTGCTCAGCAGATGATGAGGTTGTCGGATATTGCCAGGCGGGCAAACGGAGAGCTCTATGGTACAGATCAGGATGTTCTCGGCGTGAGTATTGATACAAGAACATTATCAAAAGGAGAAGTTTTTGTGGCTTTAAAAGGGCCAAACTTTGACGGTCATAGTTATCTTGATGTGGCGGAAGGAAAAGGCGCTTCAGCGAGTATTGTTCAGAATAAAAACCTTAAGTCGGTGCTGTCCTCGGTCGTGGTAGAGGATACTTATGATGCATTGAAAAAGATGGCGGAGTTAAGGCGTAAGGAATTCAAGGGAAAAATCGCTGCGATTACTGGAAGCTGCGGCAAAACAACGGTTAAAGGGATGTTAGAAAAAATATGTGAAACGGCAGGTGGCTGTATTGCTACCAAAGGGAATCTAAATAATTTGATTGGCGTGCCTTTAAGTTTGTTGCGCCTTGGCAATCATGTGCCCTATGGCGTAATTGAAGCGGGAACAAGTGTTCCGGGTGAAATTCCAGAGTTGGCAAAAATAATTAGTGCTGACGTCGCGCTGGTAAACAATGTTATGCCTACACATGTTGAGGGATTTGGAAGCGTAGCAAAAATTGCAGAAGAAAAATGCAGTCTTTACGAAAGCTTGTCCCCCGACGGTGTGGCGGTTGTCAATCTTGATGACCCTCAAACCAACTATTTTCTTGAGCAGTGTCAACACACGAAGAAAATCGGCTTTTCTAGCAAAGCAGAAAATCAAATGAAACCGGAATTTGAAAGTGTTTTTTATGCAAGAGAAATTCAATTAATTAATGGAGTCTTGCCAAAATTTAAGTTGGTGGTAGGAAGTCAGAGCTTCGACTGCGAACTGGCTGTGCCCGGTGAGCACAACGTTATGAATGCGTTGGCTGCAGCGGCTACAGCGGCAGCGTTAGGTATTGAATTGGAGAAAATTCTTGAAGGTCTAAAAGCATTTCAAGGTGTACCTCGACGCATGCAGGTTAAACGACATTATTTGGGTGGAGTATTAATTGACGATACGTACAACGCTAGCCCGGGTTCTGTCAAGGCAGCCATCAAGGTATTAAAAAATTATGGCAACTCCTTCCTGGTTTTAGGCGATATGGGTGAGCTCGGGGTTGAAGCAAGCAAGCAACACAAACAAATTGGCGCCTACGCAAAAGCTTCTGGAATTCAATCCGTGTTTTGTACCGGGATTCTGGCTGCGGAAACTGTCAATGAGTTTGGGGTGGGTGCAACCTGGTGTGAAACACAAAGCGAATTGCTCAATAGATTAAATGAGCGGTTGCAAAAAGATTCTGCGGTATTGGTAAAAGGTTCCCGATTTATGAAAATGGATCTTATAGCTGATGCGCTTAGCGAAAAAGAAGGTAAATAATAAATGTTAGTTTGGCTAGCAGAATACTTGCAAAACTATATTGGCGCTTTTGGTGTATTTAAGTATCTCACGCTAAGAGGAATACTTGGCGTATTAACAGCGCTGGGTATTTCAATGGTAATGGGCCCTTGGGTGATCAAAAAGCTTAATCATTTACAAATTGGCCAAGCTATTAGAACCGATGGTCCGGAATCACATTTAAGCAAATCGGGTACGCCTACTATGGGTGGGACACTGATTTTATTTGCAATTGTGATAGCGACTTTATTGTGGGGAGATCTGAGTAATCGATTTATTTTGGCTGTGCTATTTGTCACAGTGTCATTTGGTTTGATTGGCTGGGTAGATGATTATAGAAAAGTTATCGAAAAAAATTCTAAAGGGTTGCCAGCCAAGTGGAAATATTTTTGGCAAAGTATTTCAGCTATTGTTGTGGCCTATACGCTTTTTATAACACGTGAAGCACCAGCGGATACTGCGTTATATATTCCTTTTTTTAAGAATGTAGAAATTCAATTGGGAATGGCTTACTTGTTTATTACCTATTTCATGGTTGTGGGTTTTAGTAATGCAGTTAATTTGACTGATGGTTTGGATGGTTTGGCGATTATGCCAACAGTTATGGTTGGCTCAGCTCTGGGAATCATTGCCTACTTGGTGGGTAATGCCAAATTTTCTTCCTATTTGCATATTGCTTATATTGCTGGTGCAGGTGAGTTGGTGATTTATTGTGGCGCCTTGGCTGGAGCAGGTCTCGGGTTTTTGTGGTTTAACACTTATCCCGCTCAAGTTTTTATGGGTGATGTGGGTGCGCTCGCCCTGGGTGCAGCCTTAGGAGTGATTGCAGTAATTGTTAGGCATGAAATAGTGTTTTTTATTATGTCCGGCATATTTGTTATGGAAACTGTATCCGTTATTTTGCAGGTTGCTTCCTTTAAATTAACTGGGCGAAGAATTTTTAGAATGGCTCCATTGCATCACCACTTTGAATTGAAAGGGTGGCCGGAACCACGAGTCATAGTGCGATTCTGGATAATTACTGTGATTCTCGTGTTGGCAGGCTTGGCAACATTAAAGTTGCGCTAAAAGTAGAGATTGGAATGTTAACAATAGCTTCAGATAAGTATTACGTTGTGGTCGGTCTGGGATTGACCGGGCTTTCTGTTGTTCACTATTTACATGCAAGGAACTTGAAGTTCTGTGTTGTTGACACACGGGAAAATCCACCGGGTTTGAAAGAGTTACAAGACAATTTTCCAGCTGTGCCGGTTTATTTGAAAAATTTTGATAGTGAAGTTTTGTTAAATGCTTATGCTTTGGTGTTGAGCCCTGGAGTAGACAGGAACGAAAAGTTTATAAGGGTGGTGATAGATAAAGGGGTAGCAATTACCAGTGATGTTGAATTATTTCTTAAGGAAACAAAAAGCAAAGTTGTAGGTGTTACTGGTTCAAATGGCAAGTCAACTGTGGTTACGCTGCTTGGGAAAATTGCAGAAGCACAGGGCTTAAGCTCGGCTGTTGGCGGAAATATTGGAGTGCCGGCGCTCGATCTACTTTCGGAAAAGTTAGACTGGGTGATTCTAGAATTATCCAGTTTTCAACTTGAAAATATTAAGAAAGCAAACCTTGAAATTGCCTGTGTTTTAAATGTCAGCTCGGACCATATGGACAGACATGTAAACATGGAAGCCTATTTTCGTGCTAAGCAGCGAATTTATTTTGGGGCAAAAAAAATTGTATATAACCTTGAAGATCAATTGACTATTCCGCCGCGTGTCGAGGGAGTTAGCCGAGCTGGCTTTTCTTTAAGAAAAAGTCGGGAAGAAAATGAAACACAGTTTTGGTTCGATGTAACGAATAGAAGCTTAATGTGTAAACGTGGGGAGCTATTGCGCTATGCAGATATGCAAATCAAAGGGCTGCACAATGTTGCTAATGCACTCGCAGTTATTGCAATTTGTGAGTTTATGAACATTGATTCAAAAGTCGTTGTAGAACAACTTAAAAGTTTTAGAGGTCTGCCTCACCGAAGTGAGTGGGTGAAAGAATGGGATGGCGTGACCTACGTGAATGATTCCAAGGCAACCAATGTGGGTGCTGCTGAGGCAGCAGTCCTTGGTTTAAAAGATGAGTATGCAAATGTTGTTCTGATTGCTGGCGGTGATGGGAAAGGAGCAGATTTTACTTCTCTTGCTGAATTGATTCGCAAATATGTTTCAGCGCTAATTCTTATTGGCCGAGACGGAGAATTGATCGCAAAGGTGGTGGGGGATTCGGTTGAAAAATTCTATGCCATTAACATGTTAAGTGCAGTTGAAGTGGCTAAAAAAATTGCCAAGCCAGGGAGTTTGGTATTGCTGTCGCCAGCATGTGCGAGCTTTGACATGTACAGCGGGTATGAAGAGCGCGGGCGGGAATTTGTTAAGGCTGTGGAGACGTTATGCGCTTAATCGGTCAGGTCGAAATGCCTAAGTTAAACGAAATCCAGCTTCTGGATGCAGCGCTGCTGGCAAGTATATTTACGCTCATGACTATTGGGATTGTATTTGTTGCTAGCAGTTCCATTGATTTTGCGGCGGAAATTTATCAAGACCCCTGGTATTTCGTACGCAAGCAAGTTGTTTTTTTGATGATGGGGCTAGCTGGTGGAGCAATAGTTTTCAGTATCCCCATGTCAGTGTGGGAAAAATTTTCGGGCGTGTTTTTGCTATTAGCAATCGTATTGTTAATTGCAGTTCTCGTTCCCGGGATTGGCAAGATGGTAAATGGAAGTCGGCGCTGGTTAGTGTTGGGGCCAATTGGTATGCAGGCGTCGGAAATCGCTAAATTTTGTTTGCTTATTTACTTCGCAAGTTATTTGGCGAGAAAAAATCATGAGCTAAGGTACTCTTGGTCCGGTTTTTTCAAAATAATAGGAATTATGTTAATCGTTGTCTTGCTTTTATTGTTGGAGCCAGATTTCGGAAGTTGTGTAGTAATTGGTATTACAGTTGGAAGCATGATGTTTTTGGCTGGTGTTCCTTTAGTACGCTTTTTGCTGCTGGCTTGTGTAGCGATTGCTGCATTGGCCCTGTTTATAAAATTTGATCCTGTGCGTTCTGAGCGTCTATTGGCTTTCATGGATCCTTGGTCCAGACAATACGATAGTGGTTATCAGTTAGTGCAAAGCCTAATTGCATTTGGGCGCGGTGAATGGGTGGGGCTGGGATTGGGCAACAGTATACAAAAATTATTTTTCCTGCCAGAAGCTCACACTGATTTTGTGTTTGCGATTGTCGCGGAAGAAACAGGTTTGATCGGTGCTTTAGGTTTGGTTGGGTTGTATTCATTTTTTATAGGAAAAATGTTGATGTTGTCAAAAGAGATGGGACAGCAACAAAAATTATTTTCATCTTACTTGGTTTTTGGTGTCGCGGTGTTATTTGGAATACAGGCCTTTATCAATATGGGAGTGGCGGGAGGATTGCTGCCTACCAAAGGCCTAACTCTACCCTTCATCAGTTATGGAGGAAGTAGTTTACTGATGAGTTGCGCAATGCTTGCTGTAGTACTTCGCGCTAATTGGGAGTTACGTACTAATGCCTAAGGGTGAATTTAAAGTGCTAATCATGGCTGGAGGAACAGGTGGTCACGTTTTTCCTGGGCTGGCAGTTGCACAAGAATTACTCGCACGCGGACATAAAGTTGAATGGCTTGGAACACGTAAAGGCATAGAAAGTGATCTCGTGCCGCAATTCAATATTCCACTTTATTTTAGCAATATCAGTGGCGTTAGGGGTAAAGGTTGGTCGGCAAAATTTACTGCCCCTTTTCGAATATTTTCCGCAATTAAGGAAGCTAAGAATTTAATTCAAGATATTAGGCCCAGCTTGGTGCTGGGAATGGGAGGATTTGTAGCTGGACCAGGCGGTGTTGCTGCGCGCTTGTTAAAAATACCGTTGATCATTCACGAGCAAAATGCAAAAGCCGGTACAACAAATAAATTATTGGCTCGTATCGCAAAAAAAAGATTATGTGCCTTTGAAGGCGCTTTAAAACGATCTGAATATGTGGGTAACCCTGTGCGAGCGGAATTTGAAAATTCGCCAGATCCAGAAGAGCGTTTTGCACAAAGGGACCAAAATAGGAATATTTTGGTATTGGGTGGTAGTCGAGGCGCGCAAGCTTTAAATGAATTAGTGCCTGCGGCCGTGAATAAATGCAGTTATAGAAATCAATGCCTGATTTGGCATCAATGTGGTGTGGGACGAAGTAATGATCTTAATGCTTTGTATCAGGCAAATGGGATCGCTGCACAAGCCGATGATTTTATTGCGGATGTGGCCACAGCCTTGGCATGGGCAGATTTAGTGATTTGTCGTTCAGGCGCATTAACTGTAGCGGAAATCGCTGCAGTAGGAATAGGAAGTGTTTTGATTCCCTTCCCCTATGCCATTGATGACCATCAAACAGCAAATGCTGAATTTCTGGAAAAAGCGGGTGCCGCCATTATTCGACAGCAAAAGGATTTGAGCCCAGAAATTTTAGCAGTGCTTTTAAATGAGTTGCTAGCTGATAAATCTCGATTAATTGAAATGGCAAAATCCGCACGTAAAAAAGCAAAATCTGGAGTGGCAAAACTTATTGCAGACATCTGTGAAAATTTTCACGTACCAACAGGTTCGATGGGAGTGCAATCGGCGTGACAGTATTAAATGTGCCTGAAATGCGTCGAATCAAAAATATCCACTTTATAGGAGTGGGTGGTGCTGGCATGTGTGGCATCGCGGAAGTATTACTTAACCAGGGTTACTGTATTTCGGGTTCCGATTTAAAAGAATCTGACGCCACACAACGGCTCAGTAAATTGGGGGCCAAAATATTGATTGGTCATCACGCCGGGAATGTTCTGGATGCAGACGTTGTTGTTGTGTCGAGTGCGATAAATGAAGTAAACCCGGAAATCATTGAGGCTCGTGGAAATCGTATTCCAATTGTCAGGCGAGCAGAAATGTTGGGTGAGTTAATGCGCTTCCGTCATGGGATAGCAGTTGCTGGTACTCACGGAAAGACAACCACAACAAGTTTGGTTGCCAGCATTTTGGCAGAAGGCGGTTTTGATCCCACTTTTGTTATCGGCGGTTTGTTAAATAGTGCAGGCACGAATGCAGCCTTGGGGGAAAGTCGTTATATCGTTGCAGAAGCCGATGAAAGTGATGCATCTTTTTTACACTTGCAGCCAATGGTTGCCGTAGTGACAAATATTGATGCTGATCATATGGAAACCTACAACGGCGATTTCGGAGTTCTCAAACAAACCTTTTTGGATTTCCTGCACAACCTACCCTTTTATGGCTTGGCGGTGTTGTGCGTTGACGATCCGGTCGTAAAAGAAATTATTTTAGATGTGCCGCGTTCTGTTGTGACTTATGGAACAACTGACGAATGTGATTATCAGGCAAAAAATATTCGTCAGGAGGGTGGAAAGCTACGGTTCAGTGTGAAACGCCCTAATAAGAAAAGTGACTTGGAGATCTTTTTAAACATGCCGGGCGCTCACAATGTTTTAAATGCAACAGCGGCTATCGCAGTAGCGAGTGAAGAAGGGGTGGAAGACATCGCAATTCAAAATAGCCTGGCAAGTTTTCAGGGTGTGGGACGCAGATTTCAGATATATGGCGAATTCATTGTAGGTGATGGCGAACCGGCAATGCTGGTTGATGACTACGGTCATCATCCTAGAGAAGTTGCGGCGACAATCGCTGCAGTGAGATCAGGTTGGCCGAATAGACGTCTGCTTATGATTTACCAACCACATCGTTATACGCGAACACGTGATCTTTATGAAGATTTCGTGGAAGTTTTATCAAAAGTTGATCAGCTTATTTTACTGGAAGTTTATTCGGCGGGAGAAGAAGTTATTGCAGGCGCTGACGGTCGCCACCTGAGTCGCAGTATTAGAAATCGGGGTGTTGTGGATCCGATTTTCGTTGAGGGCGTTGAAGGTGTGCCAGCTGTAATAAAAGACATAGTAAGACCGGGCGATATAGTTATTACGCAAGGCGCCGGAAATATTGGTTTATTAGCCAATGAATTAGCTAAACGGCAATTGAGATAGTTGGAATAAACAAGTATGCAGAGTGTATATACAAAAAAATATCAAGGTGATCCCAAAGTATTTGGGCAAGTTTTGGTTGTTTTTGGAGGCGACTCCTCAGAGCGCGAAATCTCCTTGTTGAGTGGAGAGCGTGTTTTCGAGGCCCTTAAAGAATTGGGGGCTTCAGTGGAGCTTATGGATTTTAGAAAAGAAAATTTGAATGATTTGTTGGCCTCTAAAAATGATGTTGTCTTTATCGCCTTGCATGGTGCGGGCGGCGAAGATGGAAAGTTACAAGCAATTCTTGACTACAAAAACATTTGCTATAGCGGAAGTGGTCATTCTGCTTCGGCACTGGCGATGGATAAATTACGAACCAAGCAGGTCTGGATTGCTCAGGGCTTGCCAACACCAGACTATGAAGTAGTGACTGCTGAGAGCGATTGGGAAACGGTTTTAGAAAAACTGGGCGGCGAAGTTTTTGTTAAACCTGATCACGAAGGTTCAAGTATTGGAATGAGCAGCGCTAGCAACGTAGAAGAGTTGAAAAATGCTTATGAGCTTGCTTCAGGTTTTGATTCTTCAGTTCTGGTTGAACGGTGTATTAAAGGAGCGGAATACTCAGTCACTATTTTGGGCGATGTTGCTTTGGCTCCTATAAAGCTTCAGGCTAAAAATACTTTTTACGATTATGAAGCAAAGTATTTATCTGATGACACAGAATATCTTTGTCCATGTGGATTAAACGAAGAAAAGGAAATCGAGCTTCGAGAACTGTGCGAAAAAGCGTTTCGCGCAGTGGGGTGTAAAGCATGGGGGCGAGTTGATGTGATGGCTGACGCCGATGAGAAATTCTACTTGTTGGAAGTAAATACTGTTCCAGGAATGACAACGCACAGTCTGGTACCTATGGCTGCTAAGCAGGAAGGTTTGTCGTTTAATGAACTGGTGGCTGAAATATTGATGCAATCATTGGAGACTGGCAATGGTTGATCGAAAAAGAAAAGTGGCTAAGCCGACAAAGAAAATACAACGAGGTGCAGTAAAAACGCCAAGGGTTACGAAGGAAAAAGGTTTTCCGCTTATTCGAAGTTTAGCTGTGGTGTGCTTGCTTGGCGTGGCAAGTTGGGGTGTAACGAAAATTGAGTGGCAAGCCGGGTGGCAGAAGGCTAAAGCGGTAGTGAGTAAGCCAATTAGCAATGTTGAGGTTCGAGGTGACTTTAAGTTTATTGATAAGACAGTAATTGAACAATTGCTGCAAGCACACAAGGAGAATAATTTTGTCAATTTGAAACTTTCACAGATCAAAAAAGAGGTGCAGGAAGTACCTTGGGTGGAGGCGGTCACTATTAACCGCGTTTGGCCAAACAGCATTGTGTTAAATGTAAAAGAGCAAAAAGCAATCGCCCGGTGGGGAGATGAAGGATTTATTAACCAATATGGTGAAATTGTAAAAACAAATCAAATACAGGAATTGGGCAAGCTTCCCGTATTACATGGTAGAGAAGAATTAAGTCGGGAAATTACAGAAACATACATTGAAGTGGCGGAGCTGTTCTCGGAGAGCGGTGTAGTGCTGAGGGGCTTGAGTATGGATGACAAAAGATCATGGCGCTTGGAGCTAAACAAGGACATCGAGTTGGTGCTCGGTCGAGAAAATGTGATCCAAAAACTCAGAAATTTTTTATATGTCTATGAGTTAAAGCTTAAACAACAAGAAAATGAAATCGAAAAGATTGATTTGCGATATCAAAGTGGGCTCGCTGTGAAATGGAAAGAGGCACGAGATGAAATCGCAAACGCAAACACTAATAAGTTACTTTTAAAGGTGAACTAGATGGCAAATTCCAGCGGGGGAAGAATGATCGTCGGCCTGGATATCGGTACATCCAAGGTTGTGGCCATTGTTGGGGAAATATCTGCTGAGGGAGATTTATCCATTGTGGGTATTGGCTCTCATAAATCCAGTGGTTTAAAGAAAGGCGTCGTTGTGAATATTGAATCGACTGTCCAAAGTATTCAAAGAGCAGTTGAAGAAGCAGAGTTAATGGCAGGCTGCCAGATCCATTCGGTTTATGCCGGCATTGCGGGCAGCCATATTCGGAGTTTGAATTCACACGGAATTGTTGCGATTAAAGATCGAGAAGTTTTTTCTCAGGATTTGGATCGTGTTATTGACGCCGCACAAGCTGTTGCGATTCCTGCGGATCAACGCATTTTACATATTCTTCCTCAAGAATATTTGATCGATGAACAGGAAGGTGTGAAAGAGCCCTTGGGCATGTCGGGTGTGCGCTTGGAAGCAAAAGTTCACTTGGTCACCTGTGCAGTCAATGCGGCGCAAAATATTGAAAAATGTATTAGACGCTGTGGCCTGGATGTGGAAGACATTATTTTAGAGCAACTCGCTTCCAGTTATTCCGTGTTAACCGATGACGAAAAAGAGCTGGGAGTCTGCTTGGTTGATATTGGAGGGGGAACCACTGACATTGCGATTTTTACCGAAGGTGCGATACGGCACACCGGAGTTATACCCATTGCCGGTGATCAAGTAACTAATGATATCGCCATGGCACTGCGAACGCCCACGCAATATGCAGAAGAAATAAAAATTAAATATGCCTGTGCTTTAGCGAAACTGACTGGAGCCGAGGAAACCATAAAAGTACCAAGCGTGGGAGATAGGCCTGCACGCGATTTAAGTCGTCAGGCATTGGCAGAAGTTGTTGAGCCAAGATACGACGAGTTGTTCACCTTGGTGCAAGCTGAACTGAGACGAAGTGGGTTCGAAGATATGGTTGCTGCCGGCATTGTATTAAGTGGCGGCACATCAAAAATGGAAGGCGTAATTGAATTGGCAGAGGAAATTTTTCACATGCCGGTTCGCTTGGGTTCACCGCAAAATATTCGTGGATTAAAAGACATTGTGAACAACCCAATTTACTCAACCGGTGTTGGTTTGTTGCTCTACGGTATGGAGCAGCAGCAAGGAGAGGGTTATAACAGCCCGAGCAACAGTGAAGGAATTTTTAGCAAGCTGAAATCAATTTTTCAGAAAAACTTTTAAACAATTTCAGGGGAAAAAAGAGGGGAACTCTTATGTTTGAACTAGTCGATAACGTGCCGCAAAGTGCGGTGATTAAAGTAGTTGGTGTGGGCGGAGGCGGCGGCAACGCAGTCAAGCACATGATTAATAACACGGTAGAAGGCGTAGAATTTATTTGCGCTAATACTGATGCGCAAGCATTAAAAGATGTGGATGCGCGAACCGTCATTCAACTTGGTAATTGCATAACCAAAGGTTTGGGTGCCGGTGCAAATCCCGAAATTGGTCGTCAGGCGGCAATGGAGGATCGCGAGCGTATCGCCGATTTACTTGAAGGTGCCGACATGGTGTTTATTACTGCTGGTATGGGCGGTGGAACAGGTACGGGTGGTGCGCCTGTCGTTGCTGAAATTGCACGCGAAATGGGTATCCTCACCGTGGCCGTCGTGACTAAACCTTTTCCTTTCGAAGGCCGAAAAAGAATGGCTATTGCGGAAGAGGGTATTAAACAATTACAGGATCGCGTTGATTCATTAATCACGATTCCGAATGAAAAATTGTTGGATGTGTTGGGTAAGGCCACAACTTTGTTGGATGCGTTTAAGGCAGCCAATAATGTCTTGCTGGGTGCGGTGCAAGGTATTGCCGATTTAATCATTCGTCCCGGCATGATCAACGTGGATTTTGCAGATGTGCGTACCGTGATGTCTGAAATGGGAATGGCAATGATGGGTAGCGGAAAATCTGTGGGTGAAAACCGAGCACGCGAAGCGGCGGAAGCGGCGATTCGCAGCCCACTGTTGGAAGACGTTAATTTGCAAGGGGCCAAAGGCATACTAGTGAATATCACGGCTGGAATAGATTTGGCGTTGGGCGAATTCACCGAAGTGGGTGAAGTTGTTGAAGAGTTTGCCTCTGGCGATGCGACAGTAGTTGTTGGAACGGTTATCGATCCGGAAATGTCCGATGAATTGCGGGTGACAGTTGTGGCCACCGGTCTTGGTGATGCGATACGTAAAAGTGAACCGGCTCCAACTAAAGTGGTTGTTGACAATACTCGCACAGCGGATGGAACGCCAAACTATGCGGCGCTAAAAAAGCCTGCGGTGATGCGCGCGGCGAAGCCAGAGCAAAATGCTACGAGGCCTAATCCAACACAGGATACAGATCTCGAGTATTTGGACATACCTGCTTTTCTGCGTAAGCAAGCAGATTAAGTTGCGGCGGTCCTGGCTCCACTGTCAAAGTGCAGCTCGCATTCCCCAATTCCCTGGCGAGAAGGGCGCAGGAAACTGCGCCCCTGCATTTTTCAGTCTCATTTTTCAGTCTCAATGAGGCGTGAATGAACCGAGTGGGGAGAGATGTGTCCAAGTTTTGGCTGCATTCTCTAAGTAAGGTAAGGACCAGGATGAATCAAATAAACACCCTTAAAGAGATAAAAATTTGAATCTATATCAGGCGCGTTATAGGCCAAGCAGTGAGCAAATATTTGGTTTTGTACTAGGCTTTCTGCTAACATTCGCGCGCCTCACTTCGAGGTCTTTCCATTGAGTACGCAAACCCCAATGATTAAACAACGCACCCTAAAAAATGAAATTCGTGCCACTGGCGTTGGTTTACATACTGGCAGAAAAGTTTATTTAACGCTCCGTCCAGCTCCCGTTGATTCAGGAATTGTCTTTCGCCGAGTCGATTTAAAACCAGCGGTGGATATTCCTGCTAAAGCAGAAAATGTGGGTGATACAACGCTTTCCACTACGCTGGTAGCCGGTGATGTGCGTATTTCAACCGTTGAGCATCTCCTGTCCGCAATGGCGGGCCTCGGAATTGATAATGCAATTATCGAAGTGAGTGCAGATGAAGTTCCGATTATGGACGGTAGCGCTGGACCTTTTGTATTTTTAATTCAGTCTGCTGGGATTCAAGAACAAAATGCACCCAAGAAATTTATAAGAATTAAGAAAGCTGTCGAGGTTGAAGACGGGGACAAAAAGGCCTGTTTTCTTCCCTTTGACGGCTTTAAAGTTACTTTTGGAATTGACTTTGACCACCCGGTTTTCAAAGGCCGCAAATTAGATGCAACAGTCGATTTTTCAAGTACATCCTTTGTTAAGGAAGTGTCTCGTGCCAGAACGTTTGGATTCATGCACGAAATTGAATATATGCGATCAAAAGGCTTGGCGAAAGGTGGTAGTGTTGACAATGCCATTGTCGTAGACAAATACCGTATATTGAATGAAGACGGTTTGCGTTACGAAGATGAGTTTGTAAAACACAAGGTATTGGACGCCATCGGGGATTTGTATTTGCTAGGAGCGAGTTTGATTGGTGAATTTCGGGCATACAAATCTGGTCATGGATTGAACAATAAGTCGCTTCTGGAGTTGATTCGGCGCACTGATGCTTGGGAAATGATGACTTTCGAGGAAGAAAGTGCCCCGATTTCCTATATTAAGCCTTTACTTGCGGTTTAAGCTGCAAATCTTTGATTTCAGTTGATTCTTTCGGGGAAATATTGAAATCCGGATGGTTTTTGTGCCATAGTTCCGCCTCTTGTGACGAAAATCAAACCTCTCGCGACAAAATTGGCTATAAAGCTTGCGAGATGGCGACTGCTGTATAAATATTAAGATAAATAAGTAAGTTGGATCTTGCGTTTTTTAAGGCCGCAGTTCCGCTACATTACGAAGCAAACCGGGCACAAAGCAGCAATGAAAGTAATCGTTGTTAGTAAACGACACGGCGGCACTCGCAGTTACACGTTGGGAACGTGGGCTCGCGCGGTTTTGTCTGTTTGCCTGATAGGCATTCCTGTAGGCAGTACATTTCTCGCTTGGCAACATTTATTTAATGACGATCAAGATCTCCTCACTGCCGATTCGGCCCAGGCTTGGCAAGAAGTGCTAAGCCATCAAGAAGACCAAATCTCTCAAGCCAAACAAGATGTTGATCAAAAAGTAGCCGCAATGACCCTGCGAGTCGCAGAATTGCAGGCGCGCTTAGTACGTTTGGACGCGCTGGGTGAACGTCTGACCAGCATGGCAAAGTTGGATAACGGTGAATTTGACTTCAGTCGTATGCCCGCAGTAGGTGGGCCTGAAATGAATATTGAAGGCGAAGTGGTTGAAGAGCCCGATTTTCAGATTATGCTGGATCAGTTGGGCGCTCAAATCGAAGACAGACAGCAACAACTTGAAACACTTGAAGCTTTGATGGCAAAGCGGAAATTGCAAAATGATGTTTTCCTCGCGGGTCGGCCGATTAGCCGCGGCTGGATGTCCTCGCGATTTGGGCGTCGTACAGATCCTTTCACTGGACATGTGGCTTGGCATGCCGGCGTGGATTTTGCCGGTAAGGAAGGATCGGATATTGTCGCTGTAGCTTCTGGTGTTGTAACCTGGTCAGGTGAACGTTACGGCTATGGCAACCTTGTAGAAATTAATCACGGCAATGGCTTTAAGACACGTTATGGTCATTGTAAAGAGGCTTTGGTTAAAGTTGGTGATGTAGTAAAGAAAGGTCAAATCGTTGCTCTAATGGGAACGAGCGGCCGTTCAACCGGGCCACATGTGCATTTTGAAGTCTATAAAAACGGTCGCGCCGTCGATCCTTCCACTTATATTCACCGCGCCAGTCGCTAAATTTCCTTTCCCTTACCCTTGTGATTGCACCTTGTAGGCGCAATATCGTCGATTTGTTACGCAGATAAAAACAATCCAAATAAACATTACCAGAACGCAGTTAAAACATTGGAATAACTATGATAGGCAAGCTACTCAGGGCCCTAATTGGGTCTAAAAATGATCGTGAACTCAAAAGAATGGGAAAACTCGTAAAGCGAGTGAACGAGTTTACGGAGGACTACACTCAACTCAGTAATGATGCGCTTAAAAGCAAAACAATAGAATTTAAAGCGCGCTTGGAAAAAGGTGAAACCTTGGACCAACTTCTTCCTGAAGCCTTTGCAGCAGCTCGTGAAGCGAGTACAAGAGCAATGGGAATGCGTCATTTTGATGTGCAATTGATTGGAGGAATCACTCTGCATGAGGGGCGAATTGCTGAGATGCGTACAGGGGAAGGTAAGACGCTGGTCGCAACGCTCGCCGCTTACCTCAACGCGCTTTCTGGAAAAGGTGTACACGTAGTTACGGTTAACGATTATTTGGCAAAGCGCGATGCAAACTGGATGCGTCCTTTGTTTGAAGCCTTGGGAATGACTGTGGGTTCGGTGTATTCACAACAAGAGCCTCAAGAAAAATATGATGCTTACCGAGCGGACATAACCTACGGCACAAATAATGAGTTTGGTTTTGATTATCTCCGCGACAATATGGCACGCCGCAAAGAAGACCGTATGCAGCGGCCTCTCAACTTTGCCATCGTTGACGAAGTGGACTCAATTCTCATAGACGAAGCGCGAACCCCTTTGATTATTTCAGGCGCTGCAGAAGACAGTTCTGAACTCTATCGCGCCATGAACAAGCTAATTCCAAAATTGGAAGAGCACCTTGAATCAGATGAGGGTGTAGTGGAAAAAGCGGGCCACTATAAAATTGATGAAAAAAATCGTCATATTGAACTCACCGAAGAAGGCCATGAGCTCGTGGAAAGCATGCTGGTTAAATCCGGTCTTCTGAAGGGAAACGACAGTTTATATGCGGCGGGTAATTTGACACTTTTACATCATGTGCATTCCGCGTTACGTGCGCATAAATTATTTCATCGCGATGTTGAATATATCGTTCAAGACAATCAAGTTGTATTAATTGATGAGCATACGGGTCGTACCATGCAAGGACGACGTTTGTCTGAAGGTCTTCATCAGGCAATTGAAGCAAAAGAAGGGGTTGCTATTCAGGCCGAAAGCCAAACCATGGCATCGACAACCTTTCAGAATTATTTCCGTTTATTCCCAAAACTCTCTGGCATGACGGGTACAGCGGATACAGAAGCCTTTGAGTTTCGTCAGATTTATGGATTGGATGTGGTTGTCATTCCAACCAATGTAGAGGTGAAAAGAATTGATTTAAACGACCTCATATATCTTTCAGTTGAAGATAAATTTGATGCAATTGTGCACGATGTAAAAGAGTTTATATCAAAAAATGCACCTGTACTTGTCGGTACTGCTTCAGTCGAGACTTCTGAAGAAATGTCAAAACGCCTCAAAAAAGCCGGCATTAAACATGAAGTTCTCAATGCTAAATACCACGAGCGCGAAGCAGAAATTATTGCGCAAGCGGGTAAACCTGGCGTTGTAACTATTGCCACGAATATGGCTGGCCGGGGAACAGATATTGTGTTGGGTGGTAACTGGCAAGCGGAAATTGCCCAGATAGAAAATCCAACAGACGAACAAATTAAAAAGATAAAAGAAGAATGGCAAATACAGCACGATATTGTTATTGAAGCCGGAGGCTTACATATTGTGGGTACAGAACGCCACGAATCTCGTCGAATAGACAATCAATTGCGCGGACGTGCTGGCCGTCAGGGTGACCCAGGATTATCACGTTTTTATCTCTCGCTTGAAGACAATTTAATGCGAATTTTTGCTTCAGATAGGATGCGAAATCTTATGCGTTCAATTGGCTTTGATAAAGGTGAGGCCATTGAGCATCGCATGGTAACTAATGCCATTGAGAAAGCGCAACGCAAAGTGGAGGGTCGAAATTTTGACTATCGTAAGCAAATATTGGAATACGATGATGTTGCGAATGATCAACGTCGCGTAATTTATGCGCAAAGAAATGACCTGTTGGATATGGATAATATCAACGATGCAATTGCGGGTATTCGTCAAGAAGTCGTTTATAACTTTATTGCCAATTACATACCTCCTCAAAGTGTAGAAGAGCAATGGGATATCTCTGGCCTGGAGGCTTACATTGAATCTGAGTTTGGTTTAAAAATTCCTGTTCAGAAATGGTTAGATGAAGATAGTAATTTGCATGAAGAATCTTTAAAAGAAAAAATCCTCGAAGAGATGGATCGTCATTACGAGGAAAAGGTTAAATCTATTGGGCCAGTAATGAGCTCACTCGAAAAGCAAGTGTTCCTTGAAGTATTGGACACGCTCTGGAAGGAACATTTACAGAATATGGACAGCATGCGTCAAGGTATCGGGCTTCGTGCCTACGCACAGAAAAATCCAAAACAAGAGTATAAGCGTGAATCTTTTGCTTTGTTTCAAACTTTGCTCGAAACCTTGAATCATGACGTGACACGCGTACTTTTCCGTTTGCAGCCTATGACCCAGGAACAAATGGAAGAATTGGAAAGAAAGCGAGCAGAAGAAGCGAAAAAACAGCAGCTCCGTGCTCACCATCAACAAATGAACGCATTGGCCTCTGAAGAAGAAATGAAGGAGGTCAATCCAGAAAAACCTTATGTACGAGGTGCCAGAAAAATTGGACGCAATGATCCTTGCCCATGTGGGAGTGGGAAGAAATATAAATCCTGCCATGGAAAGTTAGCCTAGGGATTAATGGGGGATAATATGCCAGTAGGGGAGATAATTTGGCCGACGATGCACAAAATCGCTGGCTTAAAGTTAGGTACTGCAAACGCGCGGATAAAAAACTCTGAACGAGACGATGTCGTAGTTATGCAATTGTCTGAAAATGCGACCATAGCAGGTGTGTTTACACAAAATGCTTTTTGCGCAGAACCTGTAAAAATTTGTCGTCATCATCTAGATCAAGCTCGTGCTGAATTAATATTGATTAATTCGGGAAATGCCAATGCATGTACAGGCGCAGATGGCTGGAATGCTGCAATGGCCTGTTGTGAAGCGCTGGCGAAATTGCGAGGATGCGAAAAAGAAAATGTTCTTCCTTTTTCCACCGGTGTGATAGGTGAAGTCTTACCTTATGAAAAAATATGTGCAGTTTTAAGTCAAGCAATTGATGATTTGCAGGAAGATAACTGGCGTAAAGCCGCTCGCGCTATTATGACCACGGACACCGTTGCAAAAGGGGCAAGCGAGGTTTGTGAATATAAAGATAAGATAGCTCACGTCACAGGTATCGCTAAAGGCTCAGGGATGATTAAGCCGGATATGGCAACAATGCTGGCCTATATTGCGACAGATGCTGTTGTTGAAGAATCGATATTGGAAATTATATGTAAAAGGGCAGCGGACGCGTCATTTAACCGCATCACAATCGATGGTGATACTTCGACAAATGATGCGGCAATATTAATAGCAACCGGAGAAAACCAATCCTTTGTTGTTGATCGAATTGATTCGAAAGCTTATGAAGTGTTGGAGCAGACGATAATTAAAGTATTCAAACAACTCGCACAACTTATCGTTCGAGATGGAGAGGGCGCAAGCAAATTTATCGAAGTGCAAGTAGAGGGCGGCGCAAATAAATATGAATGCCTTGATGTTGCCTACGAAATTGCACATTCGCCTTTGGTGAAAACCGCAGCCTTTGCGTCTGATGCGAATTGGGGAAGAATTGTTATGGCAATAGGCAAGGCGCCTGTTGAAGAATTGGACAGCAAAAGTGTAAAAGTATGGATTAACGATGTACAGATTGTTGAGAATGGAGGTAGGGCTAGAAGTTACACCGAAGAAGCGGGTTCAGCGGAGATGGCAAAATCTGAATTTTGTATTCGTGTAAACCTTGGAAGAGGAAACTATTCCGAAAGTATTTGGACAAGCGATTTGTCACACGAGTACATTAAAATTAATGCTGAATACCGATCTTAATGACTGTTTTGGATATAGCAGTTGGTGTTGTTAAAAATACGGACGGCCAGATTCTTATTGCCAAACGTCCCAAGGGTAAGGATTTTGCGGATTTTTGGGAATTTCCCGGTGGCAAGATTGAAACGGAAGAAAATGTATGGCAAGCGTTGCAGAGAGAATTCAAAGAAGAAGTTAATCTTCAGTTAATTTCCGGGCGCGAACTTATTCAAATCCCCTGGGATTACCCCGGAAAGCAAGTATTATTACACGTCTATCTTGTGGATCAGTTTGATGGCTTGGCTGAGGGACAAGAAGGGCAAGAATTGAAATGGATCGATATCAGAGATCTACAAAATTACATTTTCCCTCCAGCAAATAAGGCGATTGTAAATTCCCTGAAGCTCCCGAATTGTATTCTGATTACGGGTGAAGAAATCGAAACTGATATTTTTGAAAAAAAAATAAATACTGCGGTCAAAAATGGAATAAATTGCATAGTGGTTCGTGCAGACTCTCTTTCTAAAGATCAGTATTGTAATCGCATCACATGTACGCGGGCCTTAGAAAAGGGCATTCCAGAAGTTAAATTTATTTATAGTACTCAAATGTTGCCACTGGATACCTTGGTGAAGTTAGGGGTAAAAAATGTGCATTTAAAAAGCGCTTTACTCGACCAGGTGTTAAGCGAATCGCAACTTGAAGCTTTTGAGTTTGTTAGTGCAGCAGTCCATAATTCAGCGGAGTTGGCTCGAGCTAATGCGCTCAATCTTGATCTCGTGTTCTGTTCACCCATCTCAAACACGCTATCTCATCCAAATGCCAAACCTTTGGGCTGGGCTGGTCTTAAAAAAATAACATATCAAGCAAAAATGCCAGTATTTGCACTAGGTGGTGTCAGTTTGAGCGATTTGGAAATGGCACATAGTGCAGGTGCGCAGGGAGTTGCAGGAATTAGCGCTTTTTGGCCCTAGCTCAGTCTTCAGAAAAATCTTCGGGTAGAATTCCTTCTTCGCTACTCGCAGTATCACCTTCAATCTTGTTGTTTTCAAAAACCCAATCTCCAAAATCAATACTTTTACAGCGAGAGCTACAAAACGGTCGGAAAGGAAATTCCTTGGTCATGAGTACTTCTTTTTTACAGACGGGGCAGGGAAGGGAGAGAGTTTTAATTGTCATGTGATTTTGCGAGATTTAAAAATTTGTTATGAAGATTATAAACTTGTTGTTTTAAGTTTTCGATAGATCCGTCATTCGTAATTATATCATCAGCTTTGGCATTTCGTTCCTTTCGAGTTGCTTGAGAGTCGATAACTTTTTGAATTTCATTTTTGTTTTGGCCATCACGTGCACTGGCCCGCTCTAATTGTAATGATTCAGGTAAATCTACGATTAAGACGTGATTAACGAGATTGT
This sequence comes from Cellvibrionaceae bacterium, assembly GCA_050299435.1. Taxonomy (GTDB): domain Bacteria; phylum Pseudomonadota; class Gammaproteobacteria; order Pseudomonadales; family Cellvibrionaceae; genus 1162T-S-0a-05. The sequence continues at coordinate 22,051 of JBNKVX010000055.1, forward strand.
TGACTTTGTTCTCAATTAGCAGTGGTGCCATATAAATGCTGTAGGACGATTTGGAAGCCTCTAGCTTCTGCTTTGCGAGTTTGTGAATAATTGGATGAAGTAAATTTTCTAGCCAACTTTTATGGCTGGCATCGCTAAATATTTTATCTCTTAAGTATTCACGATTCAGCGTTCCGTCGCTCTTTATTGCGGAATCGCCAAAATGACATATTATTTTTTCGTGAGCTTCGGTGCCTGGCAATACGGCTTCTCTTGCGAGTTGGTCCGCATCAATAACGTCAATATCCAAATCCTGGAAAAAGCTCGCAGTGGTTGATTTTCCAGAGCCAACACCGCCCGTAAGGCCAACTACAAACATGATTAGCTAGGGGGTGAATCCGATAAATGACAGATACGCTCCAAGTATATTATCGCCCCAATAAAAGCAGAGCCAGCCGGCAATAGC
>JBNKVX010000056.1:0-22458 GCA_050299435.1 Cellvibrionaceae bacterium
CTTGAGTTTATTGAGGATGATGAACTGGTTGAGGTCACGCCGATAAGTATTCGTTTGCGTAAAAAGTTATTAACTGAAAACGAACGTAAGCGCGCAAAAAACGCCAAGGCCTAACTTAAATTTTTCTCTTCTTGTTTATACTGAGCCCGATTTAGCAGCATAACAAACTCAGACGGGGGTTCTGAAAATTTTACACTGATGGGCCACTTGCAGGTATTCGAAACACGCTGTGAATACATCCCTGTACGCTCTTCGTCGGCTTCCTGCCTCCGAAGGTTTCGAATACCTGCAAGCGGCCCGTGCAAAAATTTTCAGAACCCCCGTCTGAGTTTGTTATCCAGCACGTAAGCTACGTGATTGATAATAATTTGATAGGGGAAAAACAATGCAGCGTTTTTATTTATTGATTGTCAGTTTGATTGTTGCCTTTAGCGTTAACGCGGGTGATCAAAATCAGATTAGTACGGCTGTTGTTACGGCTAAAGCGGCCAAAGAAGAAAGTTTTGAGTGGGGTAAGCTTCGAACTTATTACGCGGGAGAATCTTATTCAAGTAAAGATGCTTTGACTGCCGTGGCGATTATCAATCCAGGGATGGAAATTCATCCGCCGCATGTTCACTCTGAAGAAGAATACTTAATGGTCCTGGAAGGCGAAGGCACCTGGACGGTAAAGGGCAAGGATTTCACTGCTCATGCAGGCGACATGCTGTATGCCGCACCCTGGGATGAGCACGGCATCAAGAATACTGGCAAAAGCCCCTTGAGTTTTGTGGTGTTCAAATGGAATCCCAAGCCGGTCACAGCGAAAAAACAGAAATAGGCCGTATAATCAGGCAAGCTATGAAAGGCAGTTGAATTTCATAGGTTCTGTACAAAAAAAAAAGTAAAATGCCCGGGGCAGGGATGCATGAGCAAACTTGATCGCATTAAGACCGAAATCGCCTTTCATGAGAAAATGTTTTTTGCCTCAATGGCTGCCATGTTGGCGCTGATTGGCTGGTTAACAGCCAGTTATAAGACGACAGCCCCTTGGCTATTGGCCTTGGCAGTGCTAGGCTTGTTGGGAGCAAGTTTGTTTGGTGTCGATCAATATCGGCGAATTAAGAAACTTCTGGTGGAGTTGGAAAAATGTTAAATACCTTACTTATGGCGGCCGGAGCAATCATTTTTGTGTGTTTTTGGGCCTACCTTGCGTGGGACTCACACCAGGAAGTGCGTGCTCAGGTTAAGGTTGATAGCAAGAAAAACACGCCTCGCTAGATTTCCCCCTTTCTCTATAACTTTCATTCAAGCGACTTGAGCCACGAGGCTCGCATGCGTAGTATTGCAGCCCCAATATGGTTGCGAGTCGGAGCTTTCTCTTTACATGTCCATAAAAGCAGCACCCAAGAGTAGGCTTTGGATTTGGCTTCTTTGTCTCGCGGTATTTTATTTCTCCTGGCTTTTCGTCGTTTTTGACGAATTTCAAACTGTTATAAGTCACTGGCCCATTGCGCTTGCCATGAGTCTGGGGAGTTATGCCGCCGGGTCAACACCTATGGGTGGCGGAACGGTTGGCTTTCCTGTCCTCGTTTTGTTTTTTGAGCTTCCTGCCAGTCTTGGGCGGGATTTCAGTTTTGCAGTGCAATCAATTGGTATGGTCAGCGCTAGCATCTTTATCTTTGCTCGCCGACAGGCGCTCGCTGCATCAATGTTAAAAGGGGCTGTAGTGGGGTCTACCTTGGGTTTGCCCATAGGTATTTTCTTTGTCGCGCCCCTGATCCCCGATTTATGGATCAAAGTGGTGTTTGCCGTCGTATGGGGCAGCTTTGGTTTATTGCATCTGTATCGCATAAATGAAATTGCCGGGCACAAGGGTATGACGGATTTCGATGAGCGTTGGGATCAGAAAGTGGGGCTTTGTCTGGGACTCGTGGCGAGCATCGGTGTGGTGAGTGTTACCGGTGTCGGCATCGATATGTTTATTTATGCTGCCCTTGTGCTGCTGTGCCGCGCTGATCTCAAAATCGCTATTCCCACCTCTGTTGTAATTATGGCCTTTAATTCAGTTCTGGGAGTGGGTATAAAAAGCGCCACCAATAGCTGGCAGCCCGGCGTGTACGAGAATTGGCTGGCGGCAGCACCTGTAGTGGCATTGGGCGCGCCGCTCGGTGTATTTATCGTTGATTATATCGGTCGACGGCCCACTTTACTGGTTGTGGCATTTTTGTGTATTGGTCAATTTATCTGGACCTGTTATGCCGAACAATCCGAGCTGGGTTTTAGCGGTATTGCGATAGCGATTTTTTCCCTGTTTGCATTTTTAATGTTATTTGAATGGTTGCGTAAGATTGGAAAAGAGCTGGTCGACAAAAATTTACTGAGATTGGAGCTTGATAAAAAACATCACAGGGAACATCCGACTCGTGAATTGGATCGGTTTCCCTGATTCCTGTACTTTTCGTTATTATTGATCTCCCAAAAACCCACCTGATTGATGTGCCCAGAGCTGGGCGTACAAGCCATTTTGTTTGATCAGATCTTCGTGCTTACCTTGTTCAACAATTTCACCCTCATCCAATACAATCAAGCGATCCAATGCTGCTATTGTTGAAAGTCGATGCGCAATTGCAATCACCGTTTTATTTTGCATCAGTTTGTAAAGATTTTCCTGAATAGCAATTTCTACTTCTGAGTCGAGCGCAGAGGTCGCTTCATCCAAAATTAATATGGGTGCGTCTTTGAGCAGTACCCGAGCGATAGCAATCCGTTGTCTTTGCCCTCCCGAAAGTTTTACACCGCGCTCGCCGACATGTGCGTCAAAACCTTTCCTGCCTTTTGCGTCTTCGAGATCAACAATAAAGTCATCCGCTTTAGCTTGTCTGGCAGCTTCTTGCATTGCAGCTTCACTAGCGTCCGGTTTGCCGTAAAGTAAGTTTTCTCTTATTGATCGATGAAGTAGCGACGTGTCCTGGGTCACCATGGCAATTTGTGCGCGCAAGCTTTCCTGAGTGACTTCGGAAATATCCTGGTTGTCCACTAAAATGCTGCCATTTTCAACATCATAAAAACGCAGTAATAAATTCACTAGCGTAGACTTCCCCGCACCGGATCGTCCAACCAATCCTATTCGCTCGCCAGGCTTGATCAATAAATTTAAATTCTCGAAAACACCGCTACTTTTACCGTAATGAAAGCGCATATTAGTAAATTGAATTTTACCTTCTGAAATATGTATGGGTTTCGCGTTTTCTTTATCTTGTACGCCTTGTGTCAAACTCAGTGTATTGAGGCCATCTTTTACGACACCGATATTTTCAAACAAAGCCGAAATTTCCCACATAATCCATTGCGACATTCCGCTTATTCTAAGAAGCAAGCCTACTGCAGCAGCAAGCGCACCTGCGCTGAGTAAAGTGCGTGTCCACAACCATAACGATAAAGCGACGATAACAAAAATAAGCGCAGCATTTAAACTCCAAACACAAACCCGCAATTGAGTTGCGAGGCGCATTTGCGGATAAACAGAAGATAAAAAATGTTGCATGCTTTCTCTGGCATATTCCGATTCGCGATTGTTGTGAGAAAATAGTTTTACCGTTGTTATATTGGTGTAAGTGTCAACAATGCGCCCTGTCATTTCCGAACGGGCATCGGCTTGGCTGGCAGCGACCGCACCCAGGCGCGGTAAGAAATATTTTAATAAACCCAAATAGATAAGGAACCACAGCACCATCGGCAAGACCAGATAACCATTTAAACTTGCCACAAGAATTACAATGCTGCTGAAATAGACAGCAACATAAAGAATGACATCAAGCAGCTTCATAACACTTTCACGCACTGCAAGAGCCGTTTGCATAAGCTTCGTGGCAATTCGTCCTGCAAATTCATCTTGATAAAAATCGATGCTTTGACCGAGTAAATAACGGTGACCCTGCCAACGTATTCGCATCGGGAAATTGCCCAGTAGAGTTTGATGAACAATGGCCGCATGTAAAAATACGACAAAAGGGATGGCCAGCAGGGTAAGCATGCCCTGAATTAAAATGGGTTTGGCATCGCTTGCAAATAATGTCGTATTTTTTAGAGAGGGGAGTGCATCCACGAGTTCGCCCATTAACTTGAAAAGCGATACTTCGAGTACAGCGGTTAAACCCGTCAATAAGGCCATGGCAGCAATGTGCACTTCTGCGCCCTTACAATAGTGCCGACAAAACGCAAACAGGTTCTTCGGTGGCTGCAATGGATTTTCAGCAGGGAAAGGGCTAATTAATTTTTCGAAAAAAGTGAATATCATAGGTGTTTAATACGGAAACTTGAGCGCAGTGCGATAAAAAAGCTAGTATCGCACAGCTATGTAGGAATAACTTAAAGGTTTAACCATGGTAACAACACTCCCTGTCACTGTCCCCGGTCAAGGTTTGCACGCGTTCACGGAAAAAGTGCGAGCCTGTGTCGCGCAAGCCAATTGTGAAGAAGGGTTGTGCACGCTTTTTATTCAACATACTTCTGCCAGTCTATTAATTCAGGAAAATTATGATCCCTCGGCTCAACATGACTTGGAGAATTGGTTAAACCGTTTGGTACCAGAGCGAGATCCTTTGTATACCCATACGCTTGAGGGCGATGACGATATGCCTGCACATATCAAAGCAGCGCTAACGGCAAGTAGTTTGAGTATTCCAATAGTAAAAGGACAATTGGCTTTGGGGACTTGGCAGGGAATTTACCTCTGGGAGCATCGAAAAATGAGAACTACCCGAAACATCGTGGTTCATATCAGCGCTTAAGTGCTATTTTTATACCAATTGCGCGCTTCTTCTATATCGTGAAAAATTTCAATTTTCCAGGCAAGGTCTTCAGCGAGAAATTTATACCAGGCGGTGAGCGATACGCCAGCGTCATTTAAATTTACTACGCTGGCATTTTTTGCATTCGGACAAAGTTGCGCAATTGATCGCAGGCAGGCAACCAGATGTTTTACATCTTCAGGGGAAATATCAACTTTTTTAACAGAGCGCCAATCAGCCAAAATAAACTTAAGATCATCGAAACGTGAATCTCCACTTTTCTTGAGAGCAGATTCAACTAACTCTTGGCCAGTCACCACACCGGAATAAACCGTTAGCAATACGTCCCGGGATTCCCAAATGTCTTCAATGGCCAATAGCCCGCTCCTGGAATTAGTGGTATCAGGGTTAAAACAAACCCTCTCACATCCTTCAAGCACTAATTCTGGTTTGTCTTTGCAGGCCTTGCAAGTGTTTGGCGGCGAATATTGTTAAGCGAGCATGAGTCGGTCAAAGCCAATGGCAAATCCGATGCCCTGCTTATATCGCCCTCCGCCAACTACCTGTTTTTGTGCACCGAGTTTAGGCACAGTAAGCTCAAAACCTTCTTCAACGTAATAACTTAGGCCTCGTTTTACGCTCTCGAAAACTTCATATTCAGTGGTTTTTAAGCGAACCATACTTTCAGCCAAATCAATTAATTCGCGGGTAATCAGTTCAGAACTGGGGTTGATCACTTCCACACCAAACTGGAAAAATTCGCGGTAACGCCCCTTTTGTGGTTTTTCATAGCGCCAACAACGCTGGAAGTACCAGAATTTTTTGTCTTTATTTCGGCCTGGTTTAAAGTGCTTATCCGCGACAAGCTGCACAGTGGCAGTGCCTTCAGGCCTGAGGCAAAGCTGGCGTCCGCCCTTGTCTTCAAATACATACATTTGTCCCAGGATTTCTTCCCCAGCTTTATCGGTGTATACACTTGCCGGTTCGACACAAGGAAGGATAATTTCTTCGTAGCCCGCAGCTTCAGCAAGTTCAACCATGCCATTCAGCAAGTGACGTCGCTGCTTTGCCTCATCGCCAGAGATGATGCGTACACCGATTGCTTGCTGATCTATCTTAAATTCCATCGTTTTTACTCAACTTGGCCACTTAAAAAGGGCGGCAATTGTACTAAACTCACCCCCTCACGCAAAGGTGCGCACACTGACTAAGTACGGATATAAGATACCTAAAGGTTGTCAGAGCACGGGTATCGATATAATGGGGGATAGCATGAAGAAACTGATTTTCTTAACACTCTTAATGGGACTGACAACGGCATTGTCCTATGGCGCAACGGAAAACAACACCGCCTCGACTGAAAATGCCAAAGCTTTGAAGCTATTTGAGGAGATATTTCAACAAAAAGTCGATCGAAGCCCAATATTCCAAACTTCTCTTGGAATCAAAAAAGATTATGACAAGTGGGATGACCGCAGCGAGGCATTTGCACAGCAAAGTTACCGTCTGAACAAGGCAAATTTAGCCAAGCTGAATAAACTTGAAAGAGGATCTCTCAGCCCTGAGGTGCTGTTAAGCCTGCGTATACTTGAATATGAAATCACTGAAGATCTTAAAAATTTCAAATGGCGTTACCACAATTATGCCTTCGATCAAATGCGCGGCTTTCATACCTATGTTATCTCGGTACTGACGAATGAGCATAAAATCGAAAACGTCCAGGATGCAGAAGATTACATCGCTCGTCTGGAAGGTATTTCACCCTTATTCAAGCAATTGCTCACTAAGCAGGACAAAAGTGCCGAGCTTGGTGTGCTCGCGCCAAAATTTGTTTTTCCAAAAGTAATTGCCGCGAGCGAGCGAGTTATCAAGGGTGCTCCTTTTGACGAAGGAAGCGACTCAATATTGTTCGCAGATTTTAAAGAAAAAGTTGCTCTACTGAAGCTCAAAGCAGAACAAGAAGAAGCACTTATTGATGCGGCGAAAAAAGCGCTCTTAAGGAAAGTTGGCCCTGCCTACCAATCCCTCATTGCCCGCATGAGTGAACTTGAAAAACAAGCTGACGAAAACGACGGTGCCTGGAAGTTTCCTGATGGAAAAGATTTTTATCAGGATGCCCTGGAAAAAATGACCACCACAGATTTAACCGCAGAAGAAATTCACCAACTTGGCTTACAGGAAGTTAAGCGGATCCACGCTGAAATGCGTTCAATAATGAAAACTGTGAAGTTCGAAGGAGACCTGGCCAAATTCTTTGAGTTTATTCGAGAAGATGAACAGTTTTATTACCCAACTACAGACGAAGGACGCAATGCTTATTTGGATGCTGCTGTTGAACTGGTGAGCGAGATAAAAACGCGCTTACCAGAATTATTTATCTCTCAGCCAGGAACGGATTTAATTGTAAAACGTGTTGAACCCTACCGTGAAAAATCTGCAGGCATGGCTTTTTACCAAGCCGGAGCACCGGATGGATCGCGACCAGGAATTTTTTATGCAAACCTTTACGATATGCGTGAAATAGCAAAATATGAAATGGCGGCGCTGGTGTATCACGAAGGTTTACCAGGGCATCACATGCAAATAAGTATCGCGAGAGAATTAGAAAATGTACCTGAGTTCAGAAAATATTCGGGTTACACAGCGTACATAGAGGGATGGGGTTTATATTCTGAATTATTGCCGAAAGAGATTGGTTTGTATCAAGACCCTTACTCGGACTTTGGCCGCTTAAATATGGAGTTATGGCGGGCGTGTCGTTTAGTGGTTGATACCGGCATTCACCACTATAAATGGACTCGGCAACAAGCCATTGATTATTTGATGCAAAATACGCCGTCTGCAAAAATTCGCGCTGAACGCTCAATTGATCGTTACATTGTGATGCCCTCGCAAGCCACGGCATACAAGGTGGGCATGCTCAAGATTTTGGAATTGCGAGAAAAAGCAAAAAAGGCACTCGGTGATAAATTTGATATACGAGAATTTCATGAAGTGATTCTCGCCTCTGGCCCTTTACCTTTGAATATTCTGGAAGAACAAATCAATCAATGGATTCAAACTAACTCCTCGACATAAGTCGAGGAGCACTCTTGTCTGGCTCAATAATTGCTCCTCAGTTCAGGAAGACGAAATTTTCAGGAAGAATCGCTTTTCTGGTTGCGAAAAGCGGTCATTGTAGCGGTAGGCTAATACTCAAAAAATAACGCGAAAATAGTGCGTGAAATACGCATAAGGAATTTTTGTTCGCCCCAAAAGCCACCCAAGCAAGACACCACGGATGAGTGTTTTAGATGTAAAAAAAGGGGACAGGACAATGCAAAAAAAACAAAACGCTAGAAAAGAACGCTATAAAACCCGGGCCTTTCGGCGAAAACTACTGGCCACTTCAACAGCACTGCTTGTTGGTTTGCCACACTTGTGTACGGCCTTGGGTTTGGGTGAAATTGAATTTAAATCGCACTTAGGTGAACCCCTAAGTGCGCAAATTGATCTTGTAAATTTACCCGCAGATGTTAGCGCTGATAACTTAAAAATTCGTCAGCTAGATCGAGCAGAAGCTGAGCAATTGGGTGTCGAAATAATTTCCAGTTGGCACCGATTGGACTTTGATGTGAAACCCAACAAGTCCAATTTTCAGGTTGAACTTCATACTCAGCGGCCCATAAACGAACCGTATTTAAATATACTCATTGAGTTAGCCTGGCCGAAAGGCACCATTTATCGCGAATACACAATGTTTCTCGATCCTGCGCCAATTATTCCAGAGAGTATGGCAGCAAAAAGCCGTGCACTTGGGCAACAAGAGTCTCAACAAGCGGTGCAGACGCTTAACCGAGAAGAACACAATAATTCTAAAGTACAACCGCAAGACCATTATCGCGTCGCCGTTGGTGATACCTTATACGGCATTGCGAAACGTTTACATTCCGAAAATGATATTTCTGAAAATGCGAATTGGCTTTTTGAAAACAATCAACAAGCTTTTATTGACGGCGATATGAATAAACTTATTGCTGGAATCGAAATTCGTTTACCGACAAATGCCTTGGTAGGTGAAACATTGTTAGCAGAGGTGAACACACAAGCTAAAGGTCGTGTAATTCTGGAGCAGCCAGTTAAAATTAATGGTGATCAGGAATTAGCGAAGTTAAATGCTTCCTCTCAAGGCAGTATATCTGAGCAACTTTCTACCAGCCGAGCGATTTTAGACTTTTTGGTAAAAGAGAATCGCGATTTAAAAGATCGCTTAAGTTATTTGGAAAGCTCGGAGTATTTAAGCACAATGAAGCAACTAGTTGAGTTGCAACAACAAGAAATTGCAGATTTACGCTCTCAACTTGCGACAAGCAATTCTCCCGCGTTAGAGGCATCAACAAAAACAGAAAAGGCATTGGTTGCCGCTATCAAACCGCAAGTGGCAAATGCCAGCATCTCTGGTCTGGCAAGCAACCTGGTTGTGAACGAAAAACAATTTTCACAGTTTTGGACATTTTTAAGTAGTGGCATCGCCGCGGCTGCAGTTTTTCTGCTTGCATTGTTTGCCTGGCGTACACGGAATGAAAAATTTCCGGGCGCAACAACTAAAATTGCGCAAGAAAATATCAGTTCCTCATCGCAGGAAGATTATACTGCGTCGATTGATAAAGACGACCACATCGAATTCTCTTTTGATGGTGTTTGGAACGCTCCTCAGCGAGATGACGAACTTGTAGACTTGGATTTGGATCTGGCGAGCGCCAATGACGATGTTCAAGCCCTGTCGATTGATGCAGGCGAAGCTGATTCAAATCAAACCAGTACTCAAACCTGCGCCCAGACTAGCACTAGGGAAGAAATTGAAGAAAAGGAAAAAGTTGTTGCGGAAAACCTAATTAATATTCGTCAAATATCTGAAAAGGTGCAGGAAGAAAGAGAAAAGGTTCATGATTTACAACAAAGTATCAAGGAAAAAACAGATCAATATATTCAGAGGAAAAATGAGGGTTATAAAGAACCTCAACAAGTTGAAGAAATTGAAATTGACCCGGAAATGGAACAATTCCTGAAACTATAAGTTCATTATTCTAGAAGGAAAAAGCCAACACTTTGCTGTGTTGGCTTTTTTTATTGTTCTCAGTTAGCCAGGCGCGCGGCCTCCAAAACCTGAGGATATGCTTCTTGATTACTGTCTGTTATATCAGGATCGGTGCCAGGTGTTGGTTTGGTCAGAAAACTTGCCGATTGAAGGCGACCAGTTGGAATGATGTGCATGTTGGCACGAGTACAAAACCATTCTTCTTTTTTAAACACGCAAGGCTTATCAACCTCGACTTCACCACTCACCTGTAGGCTCACATTTGCGTTTTGTCCGGACTTGAAGTAACCAAGAAAAAGCGTCACGCGCTGCATGTCTGCCGTGCCTGTACTTTCCGACAAACTGATATCGCTGCCAAACGAACCAAGAAAATAAGGTTTGTTGAAGATTGCCTGCCCAAGGTCATTAATGCGCAGAGCTTCTGTGGACCACGCGGGATACCCATTCACCATGACCTCAACCTTAACTCTTGAACGCCATTGTGCAGGTGCATCTTGTTCCGTTTCACCTTCGACTTTTACTTGTGGCAACATAAAAGTGAGGTAGACATTCTGCATTTTTCCGCTGGTGTTTTCAAAACGCGTTGTCCAACTGGCATTAACGAAACCCTCTGTTTTTCCCAGGGCCCATAGTTGCAGAGTAGGTAAACTGTATTCTTTCATATAAGCAAAAGCTTGAACGGCATCTCCCGTTTCCTTGAAGTCATACAATTCGTTAGATTTAATTGGCAGCAAATCATTTTTCATCACTGCGGGTGAGGAAGTGTAGGCATTGACATATACGGCTGAAACATCATTGGTTGCGCGATCAACATCCTGCACAGAATAATTAATGGCGTTGCCAAAATTCCCTAACACTTTTGCGTAAGCGGCAGTTTTTACATCTAAATCGACGAGATAATGTTTGGTTGTGTTACTAAGCACAGCACTTTGTTGAGTACTTGAAAGTCGATAGACCGGTAGTTTTTCGGGTGGCGGTGGTGGTCCATTAGGAGCAGCAAAAGTGAGTGAACAAACCAAGAGCCCAACTAATATAGAAGCAAATCCGAATTTTAAAATTAAACTTTTCTGAGTTTTCATGTCTTCCCTTCCTTATAAGTCCTTTGAAAATACTTGAAAAAAATCCAGATTGGATCGATTGAGTGCGCCAACCGCGCTATTTTGCGTTAACGAATAGCAGTGAATCATTGATGCACCGTATTCGAGATTGTGATTGACGGGGTCTGAGCCGCATTTGGGTGCGTCTGCAGCAACGTCAGTTCGCAAGACCAAGCTAATGTCCCAGATTTCATTTTCAGGAATGTAGCCTAGAAATAGGAGGACGGTGTTACCTGCGGCTTTATCGCTGCCAAAGGTGTTGCTTACTTCACCGTTGTAAGTATCTTCGTAGTCTTTCCAAGTATTAAAAAGTTCTTCCTGAGTCCAAACAATGAGTCCGTTTACCACCACGTCAAAGCTATAGCGCGCTTGTGATTGTTTAGGTGGGTAATAATTGTAGGTGCCTCCGTTTGATCCGGGTGTAATTTTGTAGGCCAATTGTTTGTACAGAATGCTTGATGGTATTTTGAATTGTAAAAATTGCGCGCGGTTTTCCTGCTCACTTCCATCTATTTCAATATAGGCCGAGGTGGCAGATTCTGAGCGACCAGAACTAAAAGTATGCGCATTAACATAAGTGCCTGTGTAAGGTCTATCAACCTCCGCTAACTGGTAATAATCTGAATAGTAATAAGTAGGCGGAGAATCAACAGTTGGATCAACTTCGAACACTAAGGGTTGAAAGCTTTGATTGTTAGCAGGTTTGGGGGGCCAAACATGCGGCTCCAGTGAAGGATTAGTCGTGGGTAGGTCTATTCCGGCTGTCGAAGCACTGGCGAATTCGCAGCTCGTGCCACAAGGGATACTGGGTAATAAAAAATAATGATTCCAGTTGATGGAATTGTATACACCACTAGCACGTTCAGACACGTTAAAGCTGAAATTGCTAGCGAAACCACTGGAACACAAAAATAAAACAGAAATAGATGAAATTAGCGCGTATTGAATGGGTTTAATAGCGAACATGGAAACCTCCTTTTCCAATATGAAGTCTTACGCAAGCATCTTGGCAAAGAGAGATAATCAGGTAACTAAGTGCGACTACCTGGTTTTCGCGAAAACGCAAAATTTAAGTAGTGCATTCGCTGCCAAAATGATCAATGAGTAAAATTTTAATCTTTGCTTCGGTCTGCTACGCTATGCACGCTTGTTAGACCTGAGATAGGGGGAGTTTGCATGCCATCGTTCGACATTGTTTCCGAAGTAGATAATCAAGAAGCGCGTAATGCCGTAGAAAACGCTACACGAGAATTGAGTACGCGCTTTGACTTTCGCGGAGTAGAAGCGAGTTTTGAATGGACGGCCGAAGAAACAATCGTCAGTGCGGAGGCTGATTTTCAACTGAATCAGATGATGGACATTTTACGATCAAAGTTGGTTAAACGTGGCGTAGACCCGGAAACTCTGGATGTGGGACCGGCGGTGCACTCAGGTAAGACCTTTATACAAAAAGTCACCTTCAAAGAAGGTATTGACCAAGCTACAGCTAAAAAATTAGTAAAACTGATCAAGGACAGCAAAATAAAAGTTCAAGCAGCGATTCAGGGCGAGCAGGTTAGGGTGACGGGGAAAAAGCGCGATGATCTACAAGCGGTGATGGCTTTGATTAAAGAGGCAAATCTCGGTCAACCTTTTCAATTTAACAATTTTCGAGATTAATTAGTGCGGGGTCAAAAAACCGATGTCACCTTTGCGGAGGTGAATTGGAAAGCCATTCGTACACTTTTCCCTTACTTGCTGGAATTTAAGGGTCGCATTTTCTTTGCAATTCTATGCCTAATTGGTGCCAAGCTTGCGAGCGTTGGCCTGCCTTTCATACTTAAACATATTGTCGATAGCCTGGATAAAAGTCTGCTTGTTGTGCCCTTGGCTTTGTTAATCGCTTATGGCTTGGTGAGGTTTTCAACCGTCTTATTCGGTGAGTTGCGCGATACACTTTTTGGTCGCGTGACTGAACGTGCAATGCGCAGAGTGGGATTACGGGTTTTTGAACATTTACACTCACTGGATTTGGATTTTCATCTGAACAGGAGAACCGGTGGACTTTCACGCGATATAGAAAGAGGGACAAGTGGTATCAGTTTTATATTGCGATTTATGGTATTTAATATTGTGCCGACCATTCTGGAATTGGGCTTGGTTGTCGTATTACTGTTAATTAATTATCGGCCCTTTTTTGCGGTTATCGTATTGAGTGCCGTCGTGTTGTATGTTTTCTTTTCGATTTTCACAACGGAGTGGCGGACGCATTTTATCCGACAAGCCAATACCGCAGAATCAGAAACAAGTACACGAGCAGTAGACAGTTTATTGAATTATGAGACTGTGAAGTACTTTACTAACGAAGAGTATGAATCAAAAAATTATGACCACGATCTGGCATTCTGGGAGCAGGCCCGCCGTAAAAATCGCCTTTCACTTTTTGCATTAAATTCGGGGCAGGCATTTATTATCGCGGCGGCAGTGTGCGCTGCGATGATCCTGGCCGCGTTTGAAGTACGAGCGGGCAGCATGACGATGGGGGATTTTGTATTAATCAACGCATTTATGATGCAAATTTTTATCCCCTTAAATTTTCTTGGCTTCGTTTACAGAGAGATGAAGGGCTCGCTCACTAATATCGAAAAAATGTTTTCCCTGCTTGCAGAGTCACCTTCTGTGATTGATAGAGATGATGCCGTTGATCTTCAAATAAAGGGAGGCGCAATAAAATTTAAATCAGTATATTTTTCATATCAAGATACGCGGCAGATTTTAAAAAATGTGAGCTTTGAAGTAGAGCCTAAAAGTAAAGTTGCTGTGGTTGGCAGTAGTGGTGCAGGTAAATCCACTTTGTTTAAATTGCTGTTTCGGTTTTATGACGTACAAGCTGGCGCTATTGAGATTGATGGCCAGGATATCCGCAATGTGCATAAGAAAAGCTTAAGACAAGCCATTGCTGTCGTGCCCCAAGATAGCGTGCTATTTAATATGTCTATTCAGGAAAACGTGCGTTACGGAAGACTGGACGCGAGCGACGAAGAAGTAATGGAAGCGATTCGCTTAGCCCATCTCGAACATTTTATTCAACAACTCCCGGAAGGGGTGCACACCCAGGTTGGCGAACGCGGTTTGAAGTTGTCGGGCGGTGAAAAACAACGCGTCGCCATTGCCCGAGCAATATTGAAACACCCGCCTATCATGGTGTTTGATGAGGCCACCTCCTCTCTCGACAGCCATTCCGAAAAAGAAATATTGGCCGCAATGCGTGACATTGCCCGTGAACAGACCACCCTGGTAATCGCCCACCGACTTTCAACGATTGTCGATGCAGATAAAATTGTAGTATTCGATCAGGGTCGAGTGGTAGAGCAGGGAAACCACAAGCAACTTATTGCACAGGGAGGGCACTACGCTGGGCTCTGGCAAATTCAACAAAAAGACAAAGCCACGATTTCCTAAAATATAAATTCACACTTAAATCAAAAACCAAGCCTTAAATGCATTGCAGGATCTGGCGCATAAAAGCTTGTCGGATTAATTTACAGCCAGTTTTTGACAACGTTTTCAACTTATTCCAATTATTTTTGTGAAATGTGTCACGAAACCGCCAATTTCGGGGGTATGCCGGGCGCTTGCTTGATTCTGCTCACTAATAGTGCCGATTTGGCGCGTTTCCTGCTAGACAGCTGAAAGCTGGAAAAGCCAGAATCGGGGGCGACCAAAAGTCGCAAGTTGGGCGCAATGCTCGCTTATCAAGGTGTTATTGAGAGATGTATCGAAAGGAAGACAAGCAAGAGAAAACCTTCTTCAGAATGGACCGAATTTATCTTTCGGACGGAGAGTGGTTTTTCTCAACCCGGGAAGGACAGGAAGTTGGCCCCTTTGTAAGCCGTGGAGCAGCAAGAAATGGCGTATCAGCCTATATACGCCACGCATCAGTGGAAAAAGTTAGCGGAGTTTATGCAGCCAAAGTGGCGCAAGCCGGTTTATACGCATCCAACTTATTTAAGTAATCAGTGATGGTGCCCGCCAGGGCCATGAGCATGACCGTGTTGAATTTCTTCGGCACTCGCTTCGCGCACCTCCACAATCTCGATGTCGAAAGTGAGGGTCTTTCCTGCAAGAGGGTGATTCATGTCGACATCGACATTGAATTTACCTGCTTTAACCACTGAGGCATTCTTTACCCCTTGCTCGGTATTCACTTTTACAATCATGCCGGGCAGAAATCGCTTGTATTTGCCGACCAGATGTTTGATGGGAACGCGTTGAATCGCATTTTCCTTGCGTGTGCCATAGGCTTCATGTGCTTGCAGGGTGATAGATCGTACATCACCGCTTTGCAAGCCGATCAGTTTTTCTTCCAATGCCGGCATTAAATTGTTGTAACCGTGGAGATATGCCATAGGCAAACTATCCCGATTATTTTCCAGCTCCTCTCCCCCTTCTTCTGATAGGCGATAATGAAGACTTACCACTTTGTCATTTTCAATTTTCATACTGTCTCTTTTAATTTTGGCTAGAGCATTCTTCTAAGCCGTCTAATGTTTGGAAGGCCTTCAACAATAAAAATTACACACATGGCAATAATGATGATGTAGGTCGGCAGAGGATAAAAAACTTTGTCCCCCAAATGCAATTCAATTTTAGATTGAAGTGTTGCAGCGTAGCCCATCACAATTAGTGAGGTGCTCGTTAAAGTCAGAGCGAAAAGGGTTGTGACTCGCGTATGCAAAGGCTGAAATATTTTTTGGATATGATAGGCAAAAGAGAAAAGTAAAATAACATTCACCCAGGGTAGTAAGGCAGCAAATTCAGGCGCAGCGAATAGTTGAACGTGTTCGCTGCGAAATGCACTTACACCATTAAAAAATGCAAGCAGGGCTAAATCACCGATTAGTGCCGGAATGCTGTCTGAGCGCGACATGACAGACCAATCAGTTCGCAAAGCGGGCAAGCGACGCGGGTCCCAGGTATCTATTGAAATGTGTTTTTCAAGCAACTTACCAAAAAAATGAAAGGCAAGGGTGAGGTAAGCAAAGCCTAAAATCAGGGTGTTGAAAGAATCTATCACCAGGCTAAATAGAGATTTTGTCTCTTGGTCTTGGAGAATTGCGATGGCCCAGGTAAAAACCTGAACCGCGATAAGAATACCCAGCATCCAGGTGAGCGCGAGCTTATAAAAGGGGAAAAGTGCTTCACTAACTAATGCACTGGGTTCCTGGTATTTTGCTGCCATCAACATGGGGTGACCCTGACGCCTGAGTAAATTCATTTCAGCTTCTTCGTCGTCACTGTGTTCTCGCAAATCCTGATACTGGTCTTGCAACAAGGCCTCCAATTCTTCGCCCACATCGTCGCGAAGTTTTGCCGGCAGGTAAGATTTAACTGATTGAATATAGCGTTGAATTAGTTCCACTATTTCACCTCCACTAAATTTTTCAATGCCTGGTCCAGGTTTTTCCAATCCTCGGACAGGGCAGACCGAATGGTTTTACCTTCAGGCGAAGTCACGTAAAAACGTCGCTTGCGCCCGTCTTCCTCACGCCATTCACTTTTCAATAAACCGTATTGTTCCAGTCTTCGAAGCAGGGGATAGAGTGTGCCTTCATCGATATCTAAACCTTGGGTCTCCATGAGTTTGCGCAGTGAATAACCGTAATGCTCATCGTCCAGCGCATGCAGAACAGCGAGTACCAGGGCGCCTCGCCGCAATTCCAGCCTTAATTTATCCAGTCGATCGTTTTGCATGTTTAGGCATCTTTACTGTGCGATACACAGTATATACTGTGTATCGCACAGTAATCAAGTCAGCTTATTCATGACGAGGAAAAATTCGTTGCTGGATAGGCGCAGGAGAGACTGGCGAAAGAGGAGGCTTGAGTAGCTGCCTTACACCTGCTTCAGAAAGTTAGAGCAGGTTAACTTGCTTGAGACTGTTTGGTTGGTGTTGCAAAGGTATTGTAGTAATTGCGTGCGGCTTCATTTTTTGGAACGACACGAATGTCTGGTGGACCAAGAACACGGCCATCTTGCGAACGAATGGTGACTACATCAATTTCTTTTCGGTATTCGGCATCAACAAATTCAAATGCGCTGTTGATGGGATCAATGCGATAACGCAAACACCATTGATTGAGACCGGCAAGAATGGGCGTTAAATCCCAACCTTTTCTCGACAATTTATATTGCATGCGACGGCCCCCTTCTTCAACAGGCGACTTTCTAATAATTTCCTGATCCAGCAAGGTCTTGAGTCGTTCAGTGAGCACGTTACGTGATATGCCCAAACCTTCACGCAATTGTTCAAATCGACGCGTACCACCAAAAACCATAAAGTCCCGTAATATCAGAAGGGACCAGTTATCACCGATAAAACCCAAAGCAATTGCTACAGAACAATTAAGAGAGTTGTTAGACATACCTTACTACCCATACCACTTGTGGAAAAAGTTGCTTTTTAGGACTTTTATTTTTATAGTTGATTCACTTTTGGAATTAGTTTTGATTGAGGACTAAGATCCAAAAAAACTATCCAAGTAAGCCTCGCCCGAAAGTTGTGTCGCAGCTTCTTTCGGGCTTTTTTATTGTCGTTGAGTATGCCACGAAAGTCGGGGGTATGTTGACATCAATCTGTACGAAAACTCCGTATCTGCTATATTTCACGCCATTTTCTTTCATCGGAGTAGACATGCCGCGTCAAACACACACCATTTGGCGATTTGATGACATTGATTTCAACATTACCCGGCGCCGAATGAAGCATTTAAAAATAACGGTTTTGCCGCCCGATGGTATGGTAAAAGTGTCGGTTCCCTATTACGTCAATAATGCTGAGGTGGAAAGTTTCATCCATGAACGCTTGGGATGGGTTAAGGAACAACGTTTGTGGTGTTTATCTCAACCTCGGGCCAAGCCCTGCGAGTTGCAGGAGGGTGAAGCCCTCTATTTGTGGGGAAGAACTTTGAGCCTGGCGTTTAGCCCTTCGCGCAGTCGCATTAAGGCAAAGGTAGACGGTCAGCATTTGGTGTTGCTTACTCGTGCTGATACGCCTTATGAAGGAAAACTGAAAATACTGGAAACATTTTTTAGGCAACAATTAACGCAGCGCATTCCGATACACCTTGCCGAATGGGAAGCGAAATTAGGTGTAAGAGCAAAGGAATGGCGAATTAAAAAAATGCGTACCCGCTGGGGAAGTTGCAATATTAATGATTCACGTATTTGGTTAAACCTGGATTTAGTTCGTTATCCTGAATTGTGTTTACGTTATGTTGTGCTTCATGAATTGGTGCATTTACTGGAAACAAATCATACCCGGCGTTTCTGGAATTTAGTAGAATCGCAAATGCCCGATTGGAAATCAGCTGAATACGAACTCAAAGAAAAACACCTTGCACCTCTTTTTTGAAATTTATCCAGGTAAACCCTGGCCCTTCTTGTGGCGCTTTGCCAGAAAAACCCTGGTGGCATTTGCGTGCCTGTCGTATTTGTTTTTGCATGCGATTGTGCCCGCTGGGTTCATGCCGACAAATTTACAGAGTGGGTTGGCCTACCAGTACTGTCATGGCGATAGCAAAAGCGTAGATTTTCTCACACGGATTAACGCGGCAAAAAATGCTGAGCACGCACATCACCAGCATCACGCACATCATCAGAAAGAAGAAAAAACGGATTCACAAATTCATGTTGGTGAGCATTGTGGTTTCGCGTCTGTCGCATTGGCCGCACACGAAAATCATTTCAACCTGGGTTTAAGCTTTGATATTACTCCGACGGCTCTGATAGGTAGTACCCGGAGTGTTGTTTTTAAACAACCATTCCGAGATATTTTTCAGGCGCGCGCACCACCCACTTTTCTCCGTTCCTAAATCAAATTCATAAATTTTTTGCATTCGAACAGCAGTTCGAGTGCTCTTTACGTTTGGAGAAAATATGTCTTACTTAAGAATTTTAGTCTCTGTGCTCGCAGTTTTATTGAGCACCGCGACAACATCAGCAATTGCACACGACCAACAAGGAATACGAGCAGACAGTCATGCGCCGATTGGTGTAATGGGTGACCATTTGCACAAAAGTGGCGAATGGATGATTTCACTCAGACACATGCAAATGGACATGAAAGGAAATACCCTGGATGGAAATGCAATATCTGATGACGAGATTGTCACTACTGTACCCAATCCTTTTTCGGGGATGCCAGGCATGCCGCCTACCCTGCGAGTAGTGCCTCAAGAAATGACAATGGAAATGACCATGTTGGGTTTGATGTATGCGCCCAGTGACAGGATTACCCTCATGGCAATGTTAAATTTTGTTAGCAAGGATATGACGCTCACCACCTATCAAGGCATGATGGGAACAAATACGCTTGGAGACTTTTCCACCTCGACTTCGGGTTTGGCAGACGCAAAATTTTCTGCACTTGTGCGTTTACATGAAAGTGCAATCCACAATTGGCATATTAACCTCGGTGTGAGTTTACCTGTGGGTTCCCTGGATGAACAAGGTGAAGCACTCACGCCAATGAATATGCAGATGCGCATGCGCTTGCCTTATGCAATGCAGCTTGGGAAAGGCACCTACAACTTTGAACCTGGTATTACCTATAAGGGAAATAATTCGGGGGTATCCTGGGGTGCGCAAGTTGGTGCAAGTATTCCGCTCGACGAAAACGACGAAGGTTATGACTGGGGAAACACAGAGTATTTGACTGCCTGGTTGCAGTATTTACTTGCTGATCCTGTGAGCATTTCATTTCGCTATACAAAGGAATCGCAAGATAGCCTAAATGGCCGGGACCAAAATATTATGGCACCCGTGCAAACTGCGAACCCTGATAATTATGGTGGTGAGCGTGACTGGCTTTCTATAGGAATGAATATAGTTGGCCAGCAGGGTGTATTGCGTGGACACCGCCTTGCCTTTGAATATGCAATGCCACAAAGCCAAAACCTAAATGGTTTACAAATGGAAGCGGATAATATGCTGGTGTTGGGCTATCAATACGCTTTTTAACTTCAATTAGGAAAACTGCTGCGTAATTAGGCGCAGCAGTTTTTTCAATTATTAAATTGAGGAGTCCGTAGAGAGGCGGGAGCTCGACTTAAAAATATTGACCACTCGATTTTCTGAATCAGGTTTGTGCGGAACCATAAAAGCAAATATCCACGAGCTTAATGCCAAACTTGCACCTATTAAAAATACCATCATATTGGAATACAACCAAATTAGACCGAGTACGGCAGGTACGACAACAGCCGCGATATGGTTAATCGTAAAACTGACACTCGAAGTTGCGGCAATATCTTCGGGGTAAGCAATTTTTTGAAAATAGGTCGAAATTGCAATCGCAAAAGCAAAAAACAAATGATCAATAACATACAAACCAGCGGCGACGTGCGCATTGCTCACAAAGGCATAGCCAACAAAAACAAAAACTAATCCAGTGTATTCAATTAATAAAGCGCGCCGTTCGCCAATCACACCAATCAACTGGCCTACGTGTTTTGCAAAAAGAAAATTGAATACGTAATTAATTATAAATAACGCGCTGATGTCCGCGACGCTGTAATGGAATTTTTCAACCATCATAAAACCGGCAAAAACCATAAAGATTTGTCGGCGAGCCCCGCTTAAAAAAACCAACACGTAATAGAGCCAATAGCGTTTTCGAACAATAAGTCGCTTGTGCTGGGTAACCTTTTGCTCAAACCTCGGCGCAAATAGCATTAA
The DNA here is from genome assembly GCA_050299435.1 of Cellvibrionaceae bacterium. Lineage (GTDB taxonomy): Bacteria > Pseudomonadota > Gammaproteobacteria > Pseudomonadales > Cellvibrionaceae > 1162T-S-0a-05. Next base: position 20,664 of record JBNKVX010000056.1, read on the forward strand.
CCAAAGCGTCATGCCAATACCAATTAAGCCTGAAAGGAGGTACATCCAACGATATTCGAAATTAAATACACCCATTGCAAGCCAGATAAGCCCATAAGCCGAAAGCGCTGCACCGGCTTTCCACGCCGTTGCGCGACCTAAAAAACTTGGCGCCTCTTCTTTGGAAATCCACTGAAGTGATAGGCTTTTATTGATGGTTTCGTAATAGTGGAAACCCAGAGACATTACTACCGTAGTGATATACAAGCCTAAGGTACTTGGAAAAAACCCTGTTACCGCAACACCTGTACAAAGCGTAAGTAGAGAAATAAGCGCAAAACGTTGCTCTTTTAGAACAAGCAAGATAAACACGGCGGTAAAAGCCAGAAAACCAGGGACCTCTCGTAAGCTTTGCAATATACCGATTTCTGCGCCCGTAAATTGTGCCTTCTCTATGACAAAGTTGTTCAGTAGTACCTGCCAGGTTGAAAAGCAAAACGACATGGTAAAGGTCATACACAGCAGGAGCGCAGCAGGGTGACGTAATTTGGCGGGGAACATCAGGAATCCGAATCTAAAAAAGCCTTATTATCGCTTATTTGGTTACAAAATTTCACTTCTATGGAATACGTGGGTGGGGGTGACTTGGTTCAGTAAATGAAAACTGGCCTAACTCTCTAAGTGATAATCAATATTATAAAGGGCCCGAGCACTACTTTTGATTAAGCACTATATATAAAGCCAGTATTTATGTGGTGCCATCTAAGTGCAAAACGCAGGCATTTTCCTCCTAGTTACAAGTGCAAAAAATGTACAGCCCGGACAGGCCGTGTTTGTTGGCCTCCAGGGGATGTGGTATAAAACTTAAATGTAATAAAGGGGCAAAATGTCGGATTAAACTCGGTGTTTTGCAATCTAATAATATTGTTATATTTAATAACTATGGAGAAATTGCAGTGAAGAAAGGTGCATTACTATTTATTTTATTTTTTGTATCCAATTTTGTTTTTTCAGCGTCCATAATAGGGAAAGTTGAAAAAATTGATGTTCATGGAAATTCTTGGGGAAATTACAATCCAAATGATTTAGGTGTGCTCTCCCTTTATATAGAAGGAATGCCTAAAAGCTGTAATGATCCAAATGGAAACAATAGAGTCGTTATTACTTCAGACCATCCTCTATTTAATTCAGTATTGAGTATCGCATTAGCAGCTAAAATGAGTGGCCGGAATCTATATGTGCAATATTTAGATACTTGCAATACTAGAGCCGGAGCGTGGGATTTTGGTTACGTGTCGCTAAGAGAATAATATAACAAATTGCTTAATTTGACGCAGCGGTCTACGTTCCTTTTTGTGCATTCGCTACGCTCATTTTTGCACAAAAATCCACTACAACCGCTGCGCATATTAGCAAAGCGTTATACGAGGTCGTGAATGAGCTTCGATTCAATAAAGGAAAATATTCAAAAGCACGGGTGGCAATATCAGTATGTTTTTGATGCTAATGGAGAAAAAGAAGATTTTTCATACAGCATTGGCTTCGAAGAATCGTTTGATCATCCAGAAATTATGATCTTCGGATTGAGACGCGAAACAATGCACGTGATTCTTTCTGATATCGCCAATGATATTCGAAATGGCCGTAAATTCGAGGACGGAATGGAGGCTGGGGATGTCTTGTCCGGAGATTTTGAGGTGGTTTTTAAGTCGGTGAAAAGCGAATATCTACATGAGTATGCAGGCATTGCGTCGCGTTATTACAACAAGCCATTTCGTGTTCTGGTAATGTTTTGGCCGGATAAATCTAATACATT
>JBNKVX010000057.1:0-21203 GCA_050299435.1 Cellvibrionaceae bacterium
GCTCATCCAGGCGATTGTCGATGCGATCTCCGCGCTGATCCAATCTTTCTTCAATTCGGTCTCCTCGAGCATCCAAACGGGCTTCGCGGTCAGCACCGTCAGCTGAAGCGGGGAGGGCAATAATAAAAGTTAAGAGTATAAGAGTGATGTACTTGGTCATGGTGGTTCCTCAAATGTACCTGTTTTGGCTTTAATAACGTTTGAGGGAGGAATTTGTTGACGCGATTTTCTTGATTCAATGTTAATGGATGGAAAGGTAGCTTAGGTAACGGCTGCGAATACTGCGAACATATTCCACAGGCTCGCTGCCACGAACATAACCGAAACGCGCTTTTTTGTAGTATTCAGGCTTGCTGAGAAGTAGCATGGCGCGCTCCACATTGTTAAACCATTTGTTTGGATCATAGCCAAGGGTTTCGGCCAATTTGCGTGCATCACGTACATGGCCTGTTCCTGCGTTATAGGAGGCGAGCACGAAGTAGATCTTTTCTTCCAGTTCGATCTCGCCTTTGAATCGGTCTTCCAACCAGTGCATATAACTCACACCAGCGGCAATACCATTTTCAGGCTTGTATAAATCACTGTATCCAAATTCCTTCGCGGTGCGAGGCAGGACTTGCAAGAGTCCTCTTGCTCCGGCAAAGCTTCGAGCTTTGGTGTTAAATTTACTTTCCTGATACATTTGCGACACCAACAGTCGCCAATCCATCCCGTATTTTTCAGCTTCCAATTTTACGAGATTGTCATAAGGTGAAAGCGATCCATCAGCAAAGACACGACCATCTTGATACCGTTTTATTTTTTTTGGATTTTCAAAATACTTTTTACGAAGTACGTTGTAGAACAATCCGCGATAGGTTTTTTTAATAAATAAATCCAGCTGCTTTTTGAGCTCATCTTGATCATCGCGTACTACCCATACCAAGCTGCTTTCCTTTGCGAGCTCAAATTGAATATCGATGTTTTGATGGTAGGTTTGTTCTATTGCAATTAGGTGTGAATCTGCCACAGCAAAATCAAATTCTTTTTCTACCATGCGTTCAATCAGCGTTTCTGTGCTTTCTCCTGGGAAACTCAATAAAGTTAAATCGTTTACGGATTTTTGGATTTCAGTCAATTTGTCAAAAAAGACGGTATCTGGATTAGCGCCGAGAGAATGTCCATCGAGTTCTTCAATTTTCGTTACTTTTAGACCGTCAGCGCGCCCAACAATTTGTTCGCTCACTTTGAGATAAGGCCGTGTAAATTGGAAACCAAGATTCGCCCGTTTTTGAGAGTCAGAAAGTGACGCGGCAATCAAATCCCCTTCTCCTTTTTTCAGGGCTGTCAGTAAATCCGGAATGTCGTTCTTAATAATTATCGCCAAGTGCAGTTTATTTTCGTCGGCAAATTTTTTCACCAACTCATAATCAAAGCCCATTAACTCGCCACGATACATGAAATAACTGGCTGGATTGTTGAGTGTAAGCAAACGTAATTTTCCGCGCGCTTTAATGGCTTCCCAGGCTAAGGGTTCAACGAGGTTGGCAGACTTGCGTACCGAGTGTGAGATCAGAAATTTATTGAGTTGTGATAAAAGCGCGGGATTATTTTTTCTTACTCCCCAAGCGATAGGGCGATTTTTTTTAACGCTTAACTTTCTTTCGAGTTTGGGATATTCACTCAACAAATTGCGTGCAACATCACTGTCAAATATGCTCGCTTGAAATTGTCCGAGTTCCATACCTCGTAAAATGTCGTCGTCGCTGGTTGTAGATGGGAGAAGTTCTATTTCGCCATTGTATTTCACCTCCTTAAGCGTCTCGCCGTAAACAGTACCTATAGGGATGCTGATTTTTTTTACGCTTTGCAGGTCTTTGATCTCAAGATTTTTCGCTGAAATAAGCCATTCGTTTACCTGGGTGATTTCTCGGGTGAATGCTAATTGCTGTGCTCGAGATTTTGAGTATGTGAGGTTGGTGACTATTATGTCGCCTTTTCCTTCAAGTAAATGTGGAATGAGATCCGCAAAGCCCTCAACGAACACCCACTGAATCTTGAGTTGTTGTTCTGCTGCAAACTCTTCGGCAAGCGCTTGATAATCCAGGACCGGCAAGCCGTCTCGGGGCAGCGCGTCGGCGCCGTCAAATCGCGGTGCGAGCAACCTGAGTGTGCCGTGTTGGGTAATGTCGGTCAGATCCCCAGTAGACTGGTAGGTCGGCACTGGCGGTACTGGCGCACTTTTAACTTGAACAGCTGAGCTGTCTTGATCCGATTCTTTATCGGTACACGCAACTTGCAGCAGCATGACAAGGCTTAAAACAACTATTTGAACTAGTTTTAGTGAATTAATCAAAACAGGCCCAGCATTCTCAGATTGTCCAAGGTTGTTCAGTTTAACGCCAAATACAGTTAACTTTACAGCCCAGGAGGGCTTGCCTAAACTGTCTGGCCGCATTAATCCCTGTTACGAGTCCACCCTGGCGTTAAGGAGTTTCCCATCGTTACAACTAATCCCACTGTAATTGCGACTATTGCTGGGAGCGACAGCAGTGCTGGAGCAGGCATACAGGCAGATATGCGCACTGCTACGGCTCTGGGAGCCTGGTGCCATACAGTTTTAACGGCGGTAACGGCACAAACACCGGGTTCCATCGAATCACTGAATTTTCTCGATACAGACCTCGTGATGAACCAGCTCCATGCGCTCGAAAAATTAGAGCCTGAATTCTCGCCCCAGGCTTTTAAGACAGGTATGCTTGGCAGTCAGGAACTTGTGGAAGGTTTAGCGAATTTTTTTGCAGAAAAGCCGCTTCCCTTGGTTGTGGATACAGTATTCAAGGCTACAAGCGGTCGTCCCTTAATCTTTGAGGAAGAACACTATACGAAGTTTTTCCTGAAGAATATTTTCCCTATCGCGACGATAGTAACGCCAAATTTATTTGAATCAGCAGCATTGTTGAATTGTGATAAAGCACAGAACGAAAATGAGATGCTTCAGCAGGCGCAAGCCCTGCAGCATCTTGGAGCAAAAGCGGTATTGCTCAAGGGCGGTCACCTCCCGGGCGATGAAACGGTGGATATTCTGGTGACTTCAAAGGGGATTCAAAAATTTAGTTGTAGCAAAATCAAATCGCCACACACCCACGGGTCGGGATGCACACTGGCTACAGCAATTGCTGTAGGTTTGGCAAAAGGCCTGGATTTGAATGAGTCTGTTGCGCTCGCGATCGACTTTGTCAGAATATGTATTCAAAGAGCCAGCCACTATAAACTGGCAAAGAGTAATGGCCCGTTAATTCAATTTGAATTGTAGGAAGTAATGAATGAAAGCTTACAGTGACAACACTGAAATTAATTCAGCGGAAAGTAATAAAGTTGAGATAGATAACTTATCCTTGGCGCCGTTTCCGCGTTCAAAAAAAGTTTATGTGCAAGGTTCACGCAAAGATATTCGAGTGCCGATGCGCGAAATATCACTCACTGATACGCCCACGGATTTTGGTGGCGAAAGCAATCCTGCTGTTCGAGTTTATGATACCTCGGGTCCTTACACCGACCCTGAAGTCACTATTGATTTGAAAAAAGGCCTGCCCGATGTGCGTAGCGCCTGGATTGAACAACGTAACGATACAGATCAACTCCAAACAAACAGCTCAACGTTTACGCGTTCTCGTTTGGATGATCCAAAACTTGCGACCCTGCGTTTTTCTCATTCACGTTCACCGAGAAAAGCGGCACCCGGAAAAAATGTTTCGCAAATGCATTATGCCAGACAAGGAATTATTACGCCGGAAATGGAATATATAGCAATACGTGAAAACATGAGCTTGCAGCAGGCAAAAGCACAAGGCATTTTGCATGAACAACACAAAGGAGAATCGTTTGGTGCAGCGATTCCTGATGAAATAACAGCAGAGTTTGTTCGCAGTGAAGTTGCCAGAGGGCGTGCAATCATTCCTGCAAATATTAATCATGTCGAATTAGAACCAATGATAATTGGCCGAAATTTTTTGGTAAAAATTAACGGCAATATTGGCAACAGTGCCTTGGGTTCTTCGATTGAAGAAGAGGTGGCGAAGCTAACCTGGGGAACTCGCTGGGGGGCCGATACAATCATGGACTTATCCACGGGTAAAAATATTCACGAAACACGCGAATGGATTATACGAAATTCCTCAGTGCCTATTGGGACTGTTCCTATTTATCAAGCGCTCGAAAAAGTTGGGGGTATAGCAGAAGACTTAACCTGGGAAATATTTCGCGATACTCTAATTGAACAAGCCGAACAGGGTGTGGATTATTTTACAATTCATGCGGGTGTGTTATTGCGATATGTACCCTTAACAGCCAAGCGCGTGACCGGAATTGTATCGCGTGGCGGATCAATTATGGCTAAGTGGTGTTTGGCACACCACAAGGAAAATTTTCTCTATACGCATTTCGAAGACATTTGCGAAATTATGAAGGCCTACGATGTCAGTTTTTCACTCGGTGACGGTTTGCGACCCGGCTCTATTGCAGATGCAAATGACGAGGCACAATTTGGAGAATTAGAGACCCTGGGAGAGTTGACTCAAATTGCCTGGAAGCATGATGTGCAAACCATGATTGAAGGACCAGGTCATGTGCCTATGCATTTAATCAAGGAAAACATGGATAAGCAATTGCGTGAATGTGGAGAGGCGCCGTTTTACACACTCGGGCCACTAACAACGGATATTGCTCCCGGCTACGATCACATTACTTCAGGCATAGGCGCAGCTATGATCGGTTGGTATGGATGTGCCATGCTGTGTTATGTGACGCCAAAAGAACATTTGGGTTTGCCGGATAAAAATGATGTGAAAGAAGGCATTATTACCTACAAAATAGCGGCGCATGCTGCCGACTTAGCCAAGGGACACCCCGGCGCACAGTTGCGTGATAATGCACTGTCCAAAGCACGTTTTGAATTTCGTTGGGAAGATCAATTTAACCTTGGCTTGGACCCAGACACTGCGAGAGCTTATCACGACGAAACGCTTCCAAAAGAATCTGCCAAAGTTGCGCATTTTTGTTCTATGTGTGGGCCGAAGTTCTGTTCAATGAAAATCACCCAGGAAGTGCGAGATTATGCAGCTAGACAAGGTGTGAATATCGCACAGACAGATACAGAACAAAGTGTGACACTCGTTGATGTAGAATCAGAAATGCAAAAAAAATCGACTGAATTTCGTGAGCAAGGCAGTCAAATATATTCAAAGGTTTAGTTGTTATGGGCCGTGAATACATTTGTAAAAGTTTACAGGATGCCAAACTGAAAGAGCGCGATGTTGAGGTGATAGAAGAAAAGCGTGTTTGGGATGGCTTTTTCAAAATGTATCACTTGCGATTGCGACACCGAAAATTCGATGGTTCGTGGACAGAAGAAATTTCCAGAGAATTATTTCATCGCGGGCATGCAGCAGCAGCGGTGATTTACGATCCAAATCGACATTGTATAGGTTTGATTGAACAGTTTCGTGTTGGCGCAGTGGATTCCAAAATCAGTCCCTGGTGCCTGGAAGTTGTTGCTGGTATGGTTGAGGCGGGTGAAGGAATAGAAGAGCTGATTCGTCGTGAGCTCGAAGAAGAAGCGGGAATCAAACAAGCCACACTTCTACACATATCGGATTATTACTCCACACCTGGTGGCTGCAATGAGAAAATTCACCTATATTGTGCTTTGGCAGATCTAGGGGGTGCTGAAGGCTGTTTTGGTCTTGATGCGGAACATGAAGATATTTATTTTCACGTTTTCCCTGCGGACGAAGTATTTGCCAATATGATGAATGGTCGTACGAATAATGCCGCGACCTTGATAGGATTGCAGTGGTTGCAAATACATTGTGAACAACTTCGAGAGCAATATGCAGGTGAAAAAAGATAAGCCTACATTTACGGTGGACATAAAAGGCCATCATGCTTTATGTGAAATGAATTTTTTTCGCATGGAGAAGTTGATGCCCGGGTATCGCAGTGGTATCAGTCATTGGGCCTATCAATTTAGTGACAAGAAAGATTCAATTAAATTGCCCCTTATGGTGGAGCTGCGAATCATAGATCGTGCTCCCTACACCACCACTGTGGAAATCACACAAGAAAATAATAAAAATACTTTAAACGACAATATTTTAAAGTCTGCCAAGCTAGTGGTGCGCTTGTATACCGATGTGAAAATGGCAGAAATAATCTGTTGGGATAAACACCGAAATTGGTTACCTATTTATAGTTATCCAAACAAACAAATGTATCACCCCGATGAAAAATTAGAGTTGAATCGCTTCCTTGGTGATTGGTTGGCTTTTTGTCGTAAACAGGGATTTATTAGCTTTAATAATTGTGAACAAGTTCTCGTATGCGGCAAATAAGAGCAGGCGTTTTTGTGTACAAGGGACCAAACTAGATGAGATGGAAGTGTTAATGTAAGTCTATGAAGCCACTACGCCTGTTACAGATAACGGACTGTCATTTAGGAAACCACCCTGGTGAGGTTTTGCTCGGCATGAATACCGACCAAAGTCTCTATGACGTGTTGGATATGATTCAGGCTCAGGAAGCGCCTGATATGTTGCTTGCAACAGGCGATATATCCAATGATGGTGGCACCGCTTCATACGAACGCTTCACCCAGATAATCAACAAATATTTTCCGAATACTCCCCTCGCTTGGCTCCCGGGTAATCACGATGATCCGATGAGTATGGATATGGTTACGAATCTGCCGATTGAGGCACATTACGAGCTGGGTGATTGGAATTTGATTTTTCTGGATTCGCGGATTCCGATGGAGGAAGGTGGCGCACTGGAACCGACTGAGCTTTTCAGATTAGAGCGCCAGTTATCGGAAAACCAGGACAAGGCCAGTATGATTTTCTTACATCATCAGCCAGTGCCAGTGGGAAGTGAATGGTTGGATGGCTATGTGGTGAAAAATGCGGATGAATTTTTTAAGATTGTCGATAAATATTCCAATGTCAAAGCCATTTGTTGGGGGCATGTGCATCAGGAATTTGAAGGCGAGCGCAATGGAGTAAAGTTGTACGCTACGCCTTCTACTTGCGTGCAATTTGCGCCAGAGGAAGCCAAGTTTAAAGTAGACCGCTTAATGCCGGGCTATAGGGTTATTGATTTGTATCCCAATGGACGATTTACTTCCAATGTAAAGCGCATTAAAAATAAAGTTTATTCCATAGACTTTGCATCCACCGGATATTAAATCTTCAACAAAATTTATCAGTTAAGTTGAGCCTCACTTTCCGCTACAATTCGCGGATGTCAACACTCATATATTTTCATGGTTTTCTCAGTTCGCCCAAATCGAAAAAGGCGCAGCAAACAAAAGCCTGGCTAGCAACAAATTATCCTGAGTGGCGTTTTGAATGCCCACAACTTTCTCCCTGTACTTCACAGGCAAAAGCCAGTATTGAAGCGTTGTTGAAATCTATTAGTGGAAAGAAATACCTCATCGGCAGCTCCTTAGGTGGCTTTTGGTCAACGTGGGCGATAGAAAATCACTTGGCTCAAAAAGCGGTGTTGATCAATCCAGCGGTCAAGCCTTTTCGTCGATTTCGAATGTCATTGGGAGAAACCTTTCAGCACTTTTATAGTGAAGAATCCTATACGATGAACGCTCAGGATCTGGATGATCTGGAAGCATGCAGCGTTGAAAATATTCAGTTTCCAAATCACTATTGGGTACTATTGCAAAAGGGTGACGAGATTTTGGATTATACCTTTGCCGAAAAATATTATGCGGAATCTCGAAAGCTGATTGAACCTGGCGGGAATCACAGTTTTATCGGCTATGAGAGACATCTGCCTGCTATAATCGGATTTTTTAACGAATAGCACCTCTTTTAAACTGCTCAAAGAAATCGAGTTTTACTTTATGGCGAATTATTCTGCGGAAGACATTGAAGTATTAACGGGTTTGGATCCTGTTAAGAAGCGTCCCGGTATGTATACCGATACCACGAGACCAAATCACCTCGCCCAAGAAGTGATAGATAACAGCGTGGATGAAGCGCTCGCGGGTTTCGCTAAAAAAATTGAAGTTACCTTACACAAGGACCACAGCGTAACGGTGAGTGATGACGGCAGAGGAATGCCTGTTGATTTGCATCCTGAACAAAAAAAACCAGGCGTAGAAGTGATCCTTTCAACTCTGCACGCTGGCGGAAAATTTTCAAATAAAAACTATCAATTTTCTGGCGGTTTGCATGGTGTAGGCGTGTCGGTAGTGAATGCGCTGTCCAAAGTTCTGGAAGTGACAATCAAGCGCGATGGGCAAATCTATCGTATGGGCTTTAAAAATGGCGATAAAGCAACCAAGCTTGAAGTAATAGATTCTTGTGGTAAGCGCAATACCGGAACCTCAATTCGCTTTTTGCCTGATGCAAAATATTTTGATTCCAATAAATTCTCTGTTCCGAGATTGCGTCACGTTCTGCGAGCTAAAGCAGTGCTTTGTCCCGGGCTCGAAGTTGAATTTAATGATGAGCAAAATAACGAAAGCGAAACCTGGTATTTCGAAGATGGTTTAAAAGATTATTTAAGTCAGGCTACGCGTGGTTGGGACAGTGTACCTGCAGAACCCTTTATAGGCAGTTTTAGTGGAAGCAGTGAAGCGGTGGATTGGGCGGTACAATGGTTGATAGAAGGGGGAGAGATAACGCAAGAAAGTTATGTGAATTTAATTCCGACAGCGCAGGGCGGCACTCATGTAAATGGGTTGCGTACTGGATTGATGGATGCAATGCGCGAATATTGTGAAATTCGCAATTTAATTCCGCGAGGCGTTAAGCTCGCACCCGATGATATTTGGGCTAATTGTTGTTATGTACTTTCATCCAAACTCAGTGATCCCCAGTTTTCTGGCCAGACAAAGGAACGACTTTCGTCAAGAGAAGCGGCAGCTTTTGTATCTGGAATTTCAAAAGACGCCTTCAGTTTATGGTTAAACCAAAACACGGCAGAAGGTGACAAACTCGCAGAGTATTGCATCAATAACGCACAAAAACGTGTGCGTTCAAGTAAGAAAATTGCTCGTAAGAAAGTGACTCAGGGTCCTGCATTACCAGGAAAACTTGCCGACTGTTCCAGTGGTGATCCCACACAAGGTGAATTGTTTCTTGTTGAAGGTGACTCCGCTGGTGGATCGGCAAAACAGGCTCGCGATCGAGAATATCAAGCCATCATGCCTTTGCGCGGAAAGATTTTGAACACTTGGGAAGTCGATAGCGCTGAAGTCTTGGGCTCACAAGAAGTGCATGATATTTCTGTCGCTTTAGGTATCGATCCCGGTTCTGATGATTTACGTAACTTGCGTTATCACAAAGTGTGTATATTGGCAGATGCGGATTCCGATGGATTGCATATTGCTACTTTGTTATGCGCGCTTTTTGTTCGCCATTTTCCATCATTGGTGAAACAGGGTCATGTTTACGTGGCAAAACCACCGCTGTATCGCATTGATGTCGGTAAAGAGGTGTATTACGCCTTGGATGATGCGGAAAAGCAGGGGGTCTTGGATCGCATTCTTGCGGAAAAGAAAAAAAGTAAAGCGAATGTTCAACGCTTTAAGGGTTTGGGTGAGATGAATCCGATGCAGTTGCGCGAGACAACAATGGCAAAAGATACCCGTTGTTTAGTTCAGCTTACGATGGAAGTTGGCGACGATACCCATCAAATTTTGGATATGCTGCTTGCAAAAAAACGTTCGGGTGATCGCAAGGAGTGGTTAGAATCTAAAGGTGATTTGGCGGAGATCTAATTCATTTTTACTCTTTTGATAGTCAATCGGCGCTGTCGTAAAAAAACTAAGGAAGGTTTTTTGATATTGAACTGTTTCAGTTCAGCCAGCTATCTATAAGTGCAACTGTTTTTGCCGTAGCACCACGATTACCAAGCGTGACATTAAGGGCCGCTTGTCCTCGTCGATTGCGTTCTTCTTCGTCATTTAATAAATGACTGATTTTTTCTGCAAGCTCCATGTAGTCGTGAGCAATTTGCATTCCCTGGGTTTCCTGTAATAAGTGGCTAATACGAGAAAAATTAAAGGTTGAGGGTCCACTGAAAATCGGTATACCCCAAGCAGCGGGTTCTATGTAATTATGTCCACCATTTTTAACGAAACTGCCTCCGACTATTGCAATATCAGCTGAACCGTACATAAAAAATAATTCACCCATTGTGTCGCACAGTAGTATGTCGTCATCACATTTTGGTGAAGCATCGTTACTGCGGCGTGCGAGCTTAAACTTTCGCGAGTGACACAGAGTGTAAACATCCTCAAAGCGGTCTGGATGGCGTGGAGCAAGTAGAAGTAAGGTATCGGGGTGAAACTTTCTGATTTCCAGAAAGGCATCGAGCATAATTTTGTCTTCACCTTTATGCGTGCTCGCGGCTAAGAGAATTTTGCGTTTTCCGTTCATGCTAAATTTGTTTTTTAACTGCTTTGCGCGAGCGGTCATTTCGCCCGTTATTTTCACATCGAATTTAATGCTACCTGTAATCGTTGCTTTGTCTGCAGTGAGACCCAAAGCGTGGAAGCGTTCAGCATCGCTAGCGTTTTGAACTGCAACATGAGATACCTGACGAATCATTGGCAAAAATATCCAGGAAATACGCCGGTAGCCTTCCGCTGATTTCTGAGAGAGACGTCCATTAACAATCAATACAGGGACTTGGTTGCTATGACAACAAGCAATGGTGTTTGGCCACAACTCTGTTTCAAGAATTACACACAGTTTAGGTTGAATTTTTCTTAAAAAAAACTTTATAAAGAGCTGTAAGTCGTAAGGTGAGTAGACATGAAAGATTTCTTTTGGGTAGCTGCGAATGACCTGTTCTGAAGCTGTTGGTGTTGTAGTCGTTACTACTATGTCGTGATCGCCGCGTTCAAGTAGATGATTAATAATGGGCTTGGCGGTGATGAATTCCCCAACTGAAACAGTGTGCAACCAGATAACGGGCTTTTTGAATTCGGGGTTTTTAAACACACCAAAACGCTCACGCCAGCGCAAGCGATAAGCTGGTAACTTAATGCCTCGCCAACGAAGTCGAAATAAAGCGACCGGCAAAGCGAAGACTAAAAATATCGAATAGAAAAAATGCGCGAAGGAAAATTCCAGGCTTTCCGTTTTTTGTTTATCCATCTATCGTGCTTTCCCGCGTAAGCGCTCCCTGGTATAAGTGGGTGTAATACCCTGCTTGTTTGATCAGTGACTGGTGCGTACCTTGTTCAGCAATATGTCCATTTTGCAGAACGAGAATGTGGTCTGCATTTTCAATTGTTGAAAGGCGGTGTGCAATTATCAGGGTTGCCCTGTCTTTCTTTAGCTTTTCCAGGGCTTCCTGTATTTGCTTCTCAGATTCGTTATCGAGCGCTGACGTGGCTTCATCGAGAATTAATAAGGGCGCATCTTTGTAAAGAGCGCGTGCAATCGCTATTCGTTGTCGTTGGCCGCCGGACAAAAGCGCCCCGTCTTCACCAACAAGGGTGTCGAAACCTTGCGGCAATTCCTGAATAAAATTAAATGCATTCGCCGCCTTAGCTGCGTACTCCAACTTATCTTTGTCGATCGAATCGTGCCCATAGGCAATGTTTGCAGCGATGCTCTCATTAAATAATACGGTGTGTTGATCAACCATGGAGATATGGGAGCGCAGATTACTTAAATCCAACTCTTGAATGTTATGTCCATCCAAAGTAATACTGCCATCTTGCACTCGGTAAAAACGTAAAAGTAAACTGGCGATGGTGGTTTTACCACTGCCTGATCCTCCAACGAGAGCGAGTGTTTGACCCGGTTTTAATTTAAAGCTGATATTGCTAAGGGCTTGTTCTTTTTCGTAACTGAAACTTACGTCGTTAAACGCCAGGTTGCCTTCAACTTTGCTGAGTTTCACAGTGCCTGAGTTTTCTTCGACGGGGTAATCAATAATATCAAAAATAGTCTTGGATGCCGCCAGGCCTTTTTGAATAACGGAATTCAAGTTGCTTAATTGTCGAAAGGGCTTGGTAAGAAAGCCTGCAGTTGTCACGTACATTACAGCGGCTTCAGCAGTTCCTTCCCAAAACAATAAAATAAGCATGAAAATAACCGCGAGTGCAATAGAAATAACAAAGTGCAATACGGGGGTTTGTAATGCATTGACTCGCTCAAATTTGGTGCCGTATTCCAGGCTGTCATCTGCTGCAGTAGAAAACCGTCCGCGCTCAAATTTCTCGCCGTTAAAGCTTTTTACCAGCTTGATGCCTTGTATGGCCTCAGTTGCAATATGGGTGATGCGACCAACAGTGCGTTGAATGCGTGTGCTGGTTTTTCGAAAATAGCGAGCAGCGAGGTAAACTAACAAAGCAAGCACGGGAGCGATTACGAAAAATATCAGTGTGAGTTTCCAGCTGTAATAAATCAGTAAACAAAAGAAAGCAATAAAAGCAAAGCCGTCCCTGAATAATATTTTCGACGCGTTTGTCACAGAGCCAGTAACTTGTTCTATGTTATATATGAGGATTGAAACAAGCTCCCCACTATTGGTTTTGTCGTAAAACGACTGAGGTAAAAGTACAATGTGATTAAATACATCTTTACGTAAATTGTTTACCACGCCTAGGCCTAATTTTCCCATGAAAAAATTTCCGACAAATGAACCAATGCCGTAGATAAATGCAGAAAAAATTACTGCAACAGGAACAAAGTAGATTGATTGCGTAATTTCTAAAGGGAGAAAGGAGAGAACGGTATTTTCGCTTTCCTTATCAAGCGCAGCGATAAAAAATTCAATTAATTTAACAAAGGCCGCTTGCGCTAAAGCAAAAAGACAAAACCCGAGTATGCTAATAAAAAACCAGGTTTTGTAACGAAAAGCATAAGTTTGCAGCCTTGTGTAAAGCTGCAAACTTTTGTGCGAAGGTTCAATTGACATGGCTTATTTGGCTACGGGCGCCAACCACTTTGCGTACTGGTCTAAGCCGCCGCGCACAGCATCAAAATACAAGCTCTGTAATCTTTCGCTAATTGGCCCACGTTTGCCTTCTCCGATAATGCGACCGTCCAATTCACGAATGGGTAAAACTTCTGCCGCGGTGCCAGTGAAGAAAGCTTCGTCCGCCACATACACCTCATCGCGGGTGATGCGCTTTTCAATAATTTGATAGCCGCAATCGGACGCGAGTTTAAATATTGTATTGCGTGTAATACCGTCGAGGCAGGACGTTAACTCTGGCGTAAATATCAAACCATCGCGTACTATAAAAATATTTTCCCCGCTGCCTTCGGCAACATAGCCTTCGTTATCCAGAAGCAAAGCTTCCTCACAACCGCAGTCCAGCGCCTCTTTCAGCGCTAGCATTGAGTTGATGTAATGCCCGTTGGCTTTGGCTTTACACATGCTGATATTAACGTGGTGGCGCGTGTAGCTGGAGGTTCGCACTTTAATTCCCCGCTCCTTCGCTTCTGGTGCCATGTAGGAGGGCCAGTGCCAAGCGGCTACGATCACATGTGTTTTTAAATTATCTGCACGAAGTCCCATGCCTTCCGCACCGTAGAACACCATAGGGCGCAAATAAGCCTCATGCAGATCATTTTCTCGAACAACACATTTTTGAGCTTCGTTGAGTTCGTCCTTACTCCAGGGCATCTCCATGTTCATAATGTGCGCTGAACGAAAAAGACGATCAGTGTGTTCTCTTAAACGAAAAATGCTGGTGCCGTATTTGCCAGCTTCATAAGCACGGACACCCTCAAAGACTCCCATTCCGTAGTGCAAGGTATGGGTTAAAACGTGAACTTTTGCATCACGCCAGTCAACAAGCTTTCCATCAAACCAAATTACTCCATCGCGATCGGCGAAAGACATCTTTTCTACTCCACTGTTATCACAAAAGGGCAGGCCCTAATAATTCAAATTCACTCGATTAATTTTCCTGGTCAGACAGCATGAGGGTGCGCCAGATTTTACTGACAGCTTGCCGTTCCTTTGCCAGGAGCTTGCCATCGATCAGGTTAGTCTGTTGTTGCAGCGTCAAACTGTGACCGATAGAACGAAAGGCTTTGTAGGCTTCACTAAGCTCGGCAACTTCCTGAGTCCCGAGTAGAGAGGATCGCTCAAGGCTTTCCAAAATACGGATGTTATCCGTGTACCGCGTCAGTTCTGGCTTCTCTGCAGCCCACGCGAGAACTGCGTATTGAACCATAAATTCAATATCGACGATACCGCCAGCATCTTGTTTAAGATCGAAAAGTTTGCTGTTCCTGCGGTTTCTTTCACTGCCCAGGTGCTCGCGCATTTTATTACGCATATCTATAACTTCTTTTCTTAGAGTTTTTTGTTGCCGATGTTGGCACAATATCTCCTTGCGCAAGGAGGCAAAACTTTTTGCCAAGCGACTGTTTCCGGCCACGACCCGTGCCCTGACCAAGGCTTGGTGCTCCCATGTCCAGGCAGTTTCTTTTTGGTAGCGCTCGAATGCGCGGATACTGCTGACTAACAATCCGGAATTGCCGGAAGGTCGAAGACGCATATCCACCTCATAGAGCTGACCACCCACCGTATTTGAATTTAGAATATGAATGATTTTCTGACCAAGTCGCATGTAAAACACCGAGTTTTCCAGTTGGCGTTTTCCTTCAGCATTGCCACTGGTTTGCCCATTTATTTCGGCATCATAGATAAAAACCAAATCGAGATCAGAGCCGTGTCCCAGCTCGATTCCCCCCAATTTTCCATAACCAACAATGATAAAATCAGGCGAAGTCGCACCATCGGGATAACCGTGGTTTAGCGTCATGTCGCGCCAGGCGAGTTGTAATACATACTGTAATATTACTTCGGCCAGCCAACTGAGATAGTCACTGACTTTCATTAAGGGCAATGCAGCGGTTATTTCACAGGCTGCCACACGTAAGGCATGTGAAGAGCGGTAGTAACGCAAGGCTTCCATCTGCTGTTCCAGGTCATCCTCCGGTATTCTCAGCATGTGCTGCTGCAATTCATCTCGCAGTTCGTCTAAATCCGGTGGATGGTATAGCGTTCGTGGATCGAGCAACTCGTCAAGCAAGGCCGGGTGCAAGGCAAGCTGGTCAGCAATCCAGGGGCTGGCTACACAGAGTTTGATCAGTTGTTCCAGGGCTGGGGGATTCTCCACCAGCAGAACAAGGTAGGCGCTGCGACGCACCACTGCATGTACCAATTTGAGAATGCGCTTCAAGGTCTCGGTTGGCGCAGTGGTTAATGCAAGTTGCTGAAGCAGGAGTGGAACAAATTCATCCAGGCGTTCGCGACTGCTGGCGGCAAGGTTGACTACGTTTGAAGAAACGCGCAAGGATTCGAGCAGCGCCAAACTTTGCTGTGGGTCTTCATGTTGATGCTCAGCGAGTAGAGTTAAAGCTTCCTGTTCACTCAGGGCGTCAGACCACAGGGCAACCCAGGTACTCTCAATTTGTTTGTTGTGCTCAAGCTTGTCTTCAGTAGGTGCAATTAGTGCTTCAAACTCAGCGTGTACCAGGCGCCGGTGTGCTTCCAATTGCGAAAAAAAACTTTCCCAGTCTTTAAACCCCATAACGGCTGCTAAACGGGTTTTGCCTGCTTCATCTTTGGGGAGCTCTTGAGTCTGTTCGTCTTTCCAGGCTTGCAAGGCGTGTTCGGTGTTGCGTAAAAAATGGTAGGCCTGCCACAAATCAGTAGCAATTTCGGGCAGGCACCCCATTCTTTCCAACAAGGGCAAGACGACTTTTAATCGACCGTCTTGTAATTGATGGTCTCGTCCACCTCGAATCAGCTGAAAGACCTGAGCAATAAATTCAACTTCGCGAATTCCACCAAAACCAAGTTTAATGTTGTCACCCAGGTTGCGACGTTGTACCTCTTGATTGATGAGTTCCTTGAGCTTGCGCAAGGAATCGATCACTGAAAAATCGATATATTTTCGGTAAGTAAAACTGCGCAACAATTCATTGAGTTGCGGATGTGTGGATTGCTCAGCATTGGACGCCACAATGCGAGCCTTGACCATGGCATAGCGTTCCCATTCACGACCTTGAGTCTGATAATAATCCTCCAGGGCAGCAAAACTACTGACTAATGCTCCACTGTTTCCGTAGGGACGCAGTCGCATATCGACTCTGAATACAAATCCTTCGGCAGTAATTTTATCCAGGCTTTGAATAATTTTTTTACCAAGACGTGAAAAGAATTCCTGGTTGCTGAGCGCTTTTTCGGGATCATCAGTGTTTCCCTTTTCCGGATAACAGAATATGAGATCGATATCTGAACTCAAATTCAATTCCCAGGCGCCAAGTTTGCCCATCCCCAAAATTAATAATCCTTGGGTTTTACCTTCGAGGCTTTTAGGCGTGCCGAGGCTTTGGCATAGGCTCCGAAAGTGGTAGTTCAGGCAAGCTTGTAAACAAAGCTCGGCAAACCAGCTGAGCGTTTCGCAGGTGTCTTCCATGTCGACCAGTCTATTCACATCGCGCCAAATAATGGCGGCTATAAATTGTCGTCGACAAGCACGTAAGCTTGCATCAAAGTCTTCACAGCTGCTGTTTAAAATCAGTTTTGAGTTTAAAAATACTTCGATTTGTGAACGCTGCCATTTTTCATCCAGGTGAAGTTCCGTGGATCCCAGTATTTGTTCTAGCAAGTTCGCGTTTTGTGAAAAAAGATCTTCACACCAGGCGCTAGCAAAAAGTGTTTTAGTCAGCTGAAGTTTTCTTATATCTGTTTTTACTAGTGATAAGAGTGAGTCAGGTATAGTCATGCGGACATTTTACCTTGAACGGTAAAATGATTTCATAGAAAAAGCTACATAACTAGATTGGAGGACCAAACAAGCTAAAGGTTTATACCCTAAAATTACTCATTTCTGTTTTCAGTTCGGAACTTTCAGATTCCAGCTGTGCAGAGTTTTCACTTACAACACTCGCATTTTCGGATACTCGTTCAGAAAGTGAGTAGATAGCGGAAATATTTTTACTGACTTCGTCAGCCACTGTGCTCTGTTCAGTTGATGCCGTTGCAATATGGTGATTCATATCATTGATGGTGAGTACATTTTCTTGAATGCGAGTCAGTGCTTCTTCTACTCTGGCAGCAGTATCAATAGTTTCCTGCACTGAAGACATGCTGGTATTCATTGAAATGTGCGCTTCGTCAGCGGCTTTCTGTAGTTGGGTGATAATGGATTCAATTTCTTCAGTAGAAGTTTGTGTTTTTTGCGCGAGTGAGCGAACTTCATCAGCAACCACTGCAAACCCTCGGCCTTGTTCCCCCGCACGTGCCGCTTCAATTGCCGCGTTCAAAGCAAGCAGGTTAGTTTGTTCAGCGATGGAACGAATCACTTCCATAACGGAGCCAATATTTTCAGAGTTATCCTTCAGCACCTGAATTTTTTCGGCAGTAGCTTCTATTTGTCCGGTCAGACGTCTAATTGTCTGTTGCGATGAACGAACGGTTTCAGTTCCTTCGCCCGCCTCTTTACTGGTTTCGTTGGTTTTTTCAGCTGTTTGCCCGGCTGAGCGAGCAACTTCTGTTGCAGAGGCCGATAACTCATTCAGCGCGGCTGCTACTTGTTCCAATTCTCGCAACTGCTGGCTGGTAGAGTTAACAGTGTTTTCCGTAGCGGAAGACATGTTGTGAACGTTGTTGCTCACTTTGTTGGTAACCACGATAACATT
The DNA here is from genome assembly GCA_050299435.1 of Cellvibrionaceae bacterium. Lineage (GTDB taxonomy): Bacteria > Pseudomonadota > Gammaproteobacteria > Pseudomonadales > Cellvibrionaceae > 1162T-S-0a-05. The sequence continues at coordinate 17,685 of JBNKVX010000057.1, forward strand.
TTTGATAATGGATGCTATTTGCTCCATCACACGATTAAAGTTGCCGGCCAGTTCTGCAATCTCATCACCACCGTGATCGGGGAGTCGTTTTGTCAGGTCGCCGCCACCGCGGGCAATTTCGGCCAATGAATCACTTACTCCTCGAACCGGTGCCACGATCATTGTGCGAGTGAGTAGAAATACCGTCACTAATATGCAGCCAAGCAAGACTAGGACGATCAGAATACTGAGTCTTATCTGACCGGCCAGAAGTTCTTCCATTGAGCTCTTGGAAAAGCTGATATCGTATTTTCCAATCACTTCATCTTCGCGTTTTATTTCTATTCCAGAGCGATGAACTTTTTCTCCGGAGTCTACGACCGACTTGTTAGCGGAAGCAAGGTCTTTGCCTCTGTGGTCAGTTAACTTGATCTGGGAAATTAAAGCCGTGTTCACAAGCGACTTTGCGATGGATTCAATTTGTTGAAAATCATAAGCAAATACAGATTCAGCCATGGAAGAATTAATCAGTTCTATTTGTGCTGCAATATCTTTGTCGAAACGGGCTTCCTGAGCACTTTTTATCAAATGATAATCAATAAATAAAACCAGCGTCGAGACGACTACAATGGTCGCTGTAATCGCCGCAATAAATTTGGTTGATAAAGATCTTCTAATCATCCTTTTTACCTGAAGCAGTACCTGTTTGTGCTGAATCTCTGGGAATCCGGCTAGCGGATTCACTGCTAAGCCCGGAACGCCGGGCCCTTGGTTTAAGTGTAGATCAAGATATTGAGGATGAAAGAAAAAGCTTTGAGTTGTTTTTCGCGGCTCTAGACCAACACAGAGTTGTTACGGCCCTTGTGTTTGGCTTCGTACAGACCCTTGTCTGCCGCATCAATCCAGGCGACAGGCTCCTTGAAAGAGGTGTTGAGGGAACAAATCCCAATGCTGATGGTGTAGTTGATTTGCATGTCTTCATACACCACCGTGGTTTGCGCAATACTTTCGCGTAGACGCTCCGCCACACATTTTGCGGCCTTACCGTCCGCATTGACCAGGATGACAGCGAACTCTTCACCGCCGTAGCGGCCGGCGATATCAATGTCTCTTACATTTTCCCGAAGGATAGCGGCTGTTTGGCGGATTACTTCATCCCCCGCCGGGTGACCGTAGTTGTCGTTGATATTCTTAAAGTGGTCAATATCAAACATCAGCAAAGTACAGTCGCCTTGAAGTCGTTGGAAGCGCCGAAATTCCTGGTTCATTTCCTGTTCCCAGGTTTTTCGGTTCAACAAGGCAGTGAGACCATCTGTGCGGCTAAGTGTGTGCAATTTTTCGTTGGCCGCTTGTAATTGCAGGCGGTTTACGGCGATTTCAGTGACGTCGTAAATGATTAAACATATGTGCTCTACTTTGCCCTTGGTATCAGTCAAAGGAATGATGGTGCAATTTTGGTACATAAATTCGGCAATACCAGTGATGGGCCGATAGTTTTTAAATTTAAAAAGATAAGGTCGCTGCTCCCAAGTGGTAAAAGCTGAGTTGCGCAGTACCAATACGGATTCAACTTTACGCTTAAACCAACCCGGGGGAAGTTCAGGAAAGGAATCAAAAATATTCTTACCGAGAATGTCGGAGGGAATTCGTGCACTGTGGTTTTGCATAAAGCTATTCCACAGCTGAATATTGTAGTCTTTGTCGAGAATGACCAAACCCACATCAATATTATTAAGGACATCCATTAACCAGTGGAAATCACTTAAAAAGTCTCTATTTGGGTTCATGGTATAAATTCAGTTTATTAAATAATTCAATTTTGCCATCAATCGTTCAATTGAATCGTCGGTCAAAATGATCAACATATCGCAGTTAACGTTGTAACCTTCCAGTTGGTAACTTATTTCGGTCACCAGCGCTTGATCCCAGCGGATTGTCTTGGCATCAAAGAGTTCGCTTAATTGTTGATGCTGTCCCAGAACAATAGGCGAACCGTAGCTGAACTGAATATCAATCTGCTCTGCAATGCCATTTAAGCAGGCACCAAAAAGGATATTTGTGGTGTCCATCAACAGCTCGCATTCGGCCTGTTGGTCCAGCTCGTCCTCATAATTCAACAGCTTTGCCAAATCCTGGAAGCTCGTATCATTAAACAATAGCATTGCTTCGCCAGCTATGCCGCCACCGATAAAACCCTGACAAACTGCCGAGACCGAAGTGCCAGCATCTATTGCATGCAAGGCCATGGTGATGTCCTGGGGTTTCATAACTTCAATATGGGGAATAGAAAGCACAACAAAGGTTTCCAGCACCTTTGCAAGTGAGTCTGCAGCCTGCCCCATTGCCACATTTGTCACTTCTTGCAGGCAGTCGCGATAGTCCTCGGTTAATGCCAAATTTTGGTTCATGGCGTCCAAATGTAAGAAAGAAAAGAGTTGTATTATCTATTCTAGTAGCCAACCGTTAAAATGCCCCGGAAAATCCTCAACTTAATAAAAAATTAAACTGCCATTAGATGAATATGCGTTATCAGGTTATCCCGGTTACCCACTACCAGCAGAATTGTTCAGTTATCTGGGATGCCGAATCCGGGGTGGGTGCGGTGGTTGATCCGGGCGGTGACACAGAAAAAATTCTGGCGTTTTGCCAGACCAATAAGATTCAGCTGCAAAAAATACTGTTAACTCATGGGCATATGGACCATGTCGGTGGAACAGCCAAAATAGCCGACGCGATCAACATCCCGATAATTGGTCCTCACATTGCAGATAAATATTGGATAGATGCACTTGAGCAACAATCCGCCATGATGGGATTTCCTGTCGCAAAAGGCTTTGAACCTGATCAATGGCTGCATGACGGTGATCGCATCAATGTTGCCAATTTCCATTTGGATGTTTTGCATTGTCCCGGGCACACACCGGGACACGTAGTCCTATACAATGCGCCAGCAAAAATAGCTTTTGTTGGCGATGTGCTTTTTAAGGGTTCCATTGGGCGAACCGATTTCCCAGGCGGAAACCACCAACAATTGCTTGACTCCATTAATTTAAAACTGTGGCCGCTTGGTGACGATATAACCTTTGTACCTGGGCATGGGCCGCTGTCTACCTTTGGGCAGGAGAAACGCAGTAATCCTTTTGTGGCGGATCCAAATTATGGCTGAGAATGAGAGTCAAGATAGTTTGAGCGAAGATCTTGATGCGAACTATGAGATGTTTATTGAACACGCATTGGCAACAGGTTGCGTGTGGGGCTTGGAGACTGGAGAAGGTTGGGCGCTGTGTCCCTCCGAAACCAGTGATGATGTCGACGTGATTCCGCTATGGTCACAGCCTGAGTTTGCCAAAATGCATTGCGTTGAAGAGTGGCAAGATTATCAGGTCGTTCCAATCGCACTTGAAGAACTATTGGATGATTTTGATAACGGACTGTTTTCGCAATTCTCCAATCCATGCCCGATATTTTTTATCAATGCTTTCATTAAAAAGTTTACTCTCAATTTCCGGTGTAACCTCCTCAAGGGTCTTTCCTTGAGCT
>JBNKVX010000058.1:0-21036 GCA_050299435.1 Cellvibrionaceae bacterium
TCCAGGCCTGCTTTACGGTAAGCGAGTCTCGAAGTGATGGCTAAATCATTTGCGGTCGCTTCCGCACCTTTTTGCCTACCGCCCCTAATATAAAAAGGATTACTTTCCGAGGTTTTTAAGCCTTCACTAAGCATTAGGTCGTAACTCAATCCACTGTCAAAGGCTTGCGAATAGCTCACGCCATTACCCCACCAGGTTGAAGGTATGATTCTAGACTCAACGATAGGCCGTTCAACGCCATAAAAGGTGGGTGGTTCATGTGTTTCGTTGATAATACCCAGAGGTAAAAGCAACATACCCGCTCTGACTTGTTTATTCTTGCCCACATCCACTTCGATATAGGCTTGTTCAACCTCAACTTCACCCGGCTTTCCCTCGCCTGTGAGGCCATGTTCGAACTCGATTTCAGTGACCAAACGAATAGAGTCACTGTAGTCATAGCCCATAAAAATAACTACACGGTGTGCATCGAGTTCTTTTTCACTCTCGCCATCGTCATCAAGATTTGCATAATGAATCTCACCATAGCCGCCAAAATGAAACCGGGATTTAGTTCCAATAGTTTTTTCTGCATTTTCTGCAACGTTTTCCAATGCCTGTTCAAGATCTGCAATACGCTTTTCAAGTTCTTCTACCTTTTCTTGCGCAAAGCTCTGAACGGCCGCTGTCACTAAGGTCGCCATTAATATGTGTTTTGTGTACTTCATGTTTGCCCCTATTTAACGCCTAATAATCCAAGAGGCCCATACATTAATCTAAATGCGAATTATTATCAATAGTATTTATCAAAAACCTATTGGAGTATTTTGTGGTCACGCTGGTCTCTCAAAGGGCTTGGCGCCTGATACGCCAAATGTTTTCGATACCGCGACTACAAACTTTATTACGAAAGAATTTGTTGAAATGCTAATTGGCGAAATCCACGCAGACAACGCGGAAGGAAAAGGCAGCACCTTTACTGTTGTGCTGCCTTATTCTATTGACTGACAAATAAAATATAACTACCCAAAAATAATATACAAAAGAATCGTTAAGCCAATCACACCGTAACCAAACATCTTCACCCCTGGCGAAGGCGTCATGTCCATTTCTTCATTTACTGGCAATTCGATTGGTTCAGGAAGTGGCTTTAATAGGGTCATAACAAGGCAATAAACACAGACTAAAAAGCAACAAATCGCCATTCTGTCTAAAAAGGAAATTTCATCAGAAAACCACAAACCAGCATTCACTATCACATCGCCCAGCCACCATTTGATCGCACCGTAAAGCACCGCGTTGAGAACAATACCGCTCCATCCAAGAAAGCGTGGTGCTTTAGGAACCAAGAGACCAAAAATAAATATGGCTATCACACCTGGGCTAATAAAGCCTTGAAATTCCTGAATAAAAGTAAATATTCCGCCAAAACCCGGATTCCCCAGCGAAGGCGCAATAAAAGCCGCAATTGCAACAAATACAACAACAAAGCCTCGACCATACCACGGCAATTTTTCTTCCTGGGTATGCGGTGCGATTTTTCTAACAATATCCATAGTCGCAATCGTTGAAGCGGAATTCAGCATTGATGCCAGTGAACTTACAATTGCGCCAAAAATTGCGGCGAGCACAAACCAACTTATCCAAGGATAGGGTTTGATCAAGTTTCGTAATAGCGTAGGGAACGCCGCGTCATAATCATAGCTACCATTCGCCAAAGCCAATTGTTCATAGTAAAGGTTAAAGGCCAAAATACCCGGTATAACGACAATAAAAGGAATTAACAATTTAAGAAAAGCAGCAAATATTATTCCCTTCTGCCCTTCGGCAAGCGACTTTGATCCAAGTGTTCGTTGAACAATATATTGGTTGAAACCCCAGTAGAAAAAATTGGGAATCCATAGCCCAATAATTAATGCAGACCAGGGAATTTCAGCATCACTTAAAGGGCGTACCATATGTAATTTTCCACCCTCAGCAGCGCTACCTCCGTTCAAAAGGGTAAAACGTTCCCAAGCCCCTGCATCCTTTAATTGGCTAACATCAACTTCTTTCAGGCTAGCAGTTTTTACCAGGGAGGTCGCATCTGCAGACGCCAATGCACTCATTGCGAGGTAAGCGACAATACCACCGCCCACAATCAGAGATGCGCCCCAGATTAAATCTGTCCAAGCGCAAGCTTTTAAACCACCTACAAATACATAACCTGCAGCCAGTATCGCAATTAACCAACATGCCGCAGTGAGATTTCCGAGGATAAAAACGTCGGGATAATAACCCGAGATTACTTTTGCACCTGAAAATATTACCGATGCTGTAGGAACACCCACAAGAATTAGCAAGGTAGCGAAAGCCATTACAAAGCGTGAAAAGGGATCGAAGCGATATTCAAGAAATTCGGGAACTGTATAAATACCTGTTCTCAAAAACTTGGGTAAAAACACAAAAGCCACAAAAACCAGGGTGATTGCGGCGAACCACTCGTAGGACGCAATTGCCATACCGAGCCAGTCCGCAGCTTTGCCAGACATTCCGACAAACTGTTCGGTTGAGATATTTGCTGCGATAAGTGAAAAGCCTACGAGATACCAGGATAAATGACGCCCGGCGAGGAAATAACCACTGGCGGCACCTGAACGGTCTGTCGTGGCGCTTCTACCTTGCCAGATACCAAAACTGATAACACCGGTAACGGCAAAAATGAAAAGTAAAATCTCTACAGTGTTCATTATTATTATTGCTCCAATTTCTTTTAGCTATTGTTATCTAGTGAGAGTCGGGTTTTACAGAGCCCACTAGTTTATGGTTTGCAACTCTTTTGGCAGCGATAAATGCGAAAGATAAAATTAATACTATTTTCAACATCGACATTTTTTGGGAAAAACGCTTAGGAGTTAGCCCCAACAATACGGCGAGGCATAATCTTGCTATCATAGTGCTAGCAAATCATACTAATAATGTAGGATTCAAGCAATAAACAGACGCAGAAAACATCCAATAATTTGCTTGAATTTAAAGCTACATTTTTTTCCGTATTTATTTATTCGCTTCTTTCTCAAGTGCTATATCGATCAGTTCAAGCGCTTCTTCCAATAATTTTCGCATTGAAACGGAGGCGGAGTGAAAATCGCCTTCCATGATCGGGTCTAAAACACATTTATGATCATTAAAACTGGCAAAGCGCGTTTGCGCCATTTTGTTGGTAAACGAAATGGATACACGCAATGCGGTTTCAATAAAATGACTAAGCTGAATAAAAAACCGGTTTTTACTTGCGTAAAGAATAGTGTTATGAAATTCAATATCTGCTTCGAGATTGTCATCTTCGCCTGTTTCTGAGGCTTGCATACGCAACAAGGCATTTTGTATTTTCTCTAATGCCTCTTGATCTGCATTTCTAGCGGCAAGCGCTGCAGCTTCTGGCTCGATTGCAAGCCTTAATTCAGTAAACTCTTTCAATAAGCTCAGCGAAGGACGACTTTTTAAGGTCCAGGACAGGACATCCGAATCAAATAGATTCCAGTTATTCGAAGGAGACAAACGAATACCCTGGCGGGGGCGAGAACTGATTAGTCCTTTAGCTGTGAGCATTTTGACGGCTTCACGCATCACACTTCGGCTTATGTTAAATTGCGCCGCAAGCTGGGCTTCTGTTGGAAAAGCTTGTCCACCATTGTATTTGCCTCGCACTATATCAAGCCCCAGTTTATTAGTTACTTGATATGTAAGGTTGTAGCTGCCTTCCCGAACATTCATAGTTACACCATTTAAATCTTCGCGTAATTGTATGCTTGCATATTTGATTGATCAACGAATGTAATTATGAAAAAGAACCCTTACTTGCAGAACATAGGTAAACACTTTCTTTTAAACCAGTTAGTTTTTCATATTGCTTTTGCACCACATCTACAATTGAATCTACCTGCTCATCCGGAACCAGGGCAACAACGCAGCCACCGAATCCACCGCCAGTTTGCCTCACACCTCCGTCATAGCCTAACTCCCTTGAAATTAATTTTACTAATTCATTTGTGGGACCTACCGTTATTTCAAAATCAACGCGCATGGATTCGTGAGAATCCTGCATAAGTCGGCTGAGATATTTAATATTCCTGCCTGCTAGCGCTTCGGTTGCTTCAATTGTTCGTAAATTTTCTGAAATGACATGCCTTGCCCTACGATAAACTGTCTCCGACAATTTGCTTTTGCTTTCTTCAAGCTGATCCAGCCCCACATCACGCAGAGCAGCAACGTTAAAATATCGAGCAGCTTCTTCACACTGTTGCCGACGAAGATTGTATTCACTGTCTACCAAGCCTCGTTTTAAGTTGGAGTTGACAATCAGCAGACTGAAATTTTCGGGTATTGCATAACTTTTTATCTCAAGACTTCGACAATCCAATAATATAGCCCGACCTTCTTCCCCTAAAGCAGAAACAAGTTGATCCATAATGCCGCACTTACACCCGACATATTTGTTTTCTGCTGCTTGCCCAATTTTTGCGGCAATTTTTCCGGTTAATTCAAAATTAAGATGATTCTTAAAGGCAGAAAGCAATGCCATTTCCAAAGACGCGGAAGAGCTTAAACCTGCGCCTTGAGGGACATTCCCACTTATGACTAGATTGAGGCCTCTTAATGGCAAAGCGCGTAGCTGACATTCCTGAACAACACCGGCCAAGTAATCACTCCATGGTGCTTGCTTATTTGAAATAAATGTTTGCCCCAATTCCAATTCCACCATTGACTTACCATGGTCGCTTGCAACAGCGACAATTTTATTGTCCTTGCGCGATCCAATTGCTACTGCGGTATGAAATTGAATAGCAGCCGGCAAAACAAAGCCGTCATTGTAATCTGTATGTTCACCTAATAAATTTACACGACCAGGCGAACAGTAAATGCCTATGGGATCATCTGAAAAGACATCTCTAAAATCACGCTCTACTACTTCAGAAGGTAACACTGCGTCTTCCACCCTATTTCCATAAAACATTCATTGATTTTTAAAGTGCGTTGACGACTGTAAGCGCAATGTTTCGGCGGCTTGCTCAGGCGTTAAGTCGCGTTGAGGTTCTGACAACATTTCATAACCCACCATAAATTTCTTTACGCTTGCAGAACGCAAAAGAGGCGGATAAAAATGTGCATGCAAGATCCACTCAGGATGGTCTTCAGAGTCATTGGGTGCACAATGCCAACCCATCGAATACGGAAATGAGCAAGCGAAAAGATTGTCATAACGAATCGTTAAATCTTTAAGGATTTCAGCTAAAGCTTTCCTTTGTTCGTTACCCATTTCATACAAGTGCTGAACATTCGTCTTTGGTAACAATAATGTTTCAAATGGCCACGCCGCCCAATAGGGTACAACTACAGCCCAATGTGCATTTTCAGTAACCAAGCGATCCCTTTGTTGCAATTCTCTGGAAAGGTAATCTTCAAGCAAAGGACGCTGGTGTTTGGAAAAATAATTATTTTGCCTTATCAATTCTTTTTCGGCGAGCGTGGGTAAATTTTTTTGCGCCCATATTTGACCATGCGGATGAGGCATGGAGCAGCCCATTATTGCGCCTTTATTTTCAAATATTTGTATCCATTTATACTCACTCGATAGTTCACGCTCCTGTTGAGCCCAGCAAGCCACGATGCTTTCAAGTGCCTTGATGTCGAGTTCTGGCAAACTCAGTGAATGATTCGGAGAAAAGCATACAACGCGCGCCACACCCTGCTCTGCTCTAATTTTAAAGAGATCATCCTCAACTTGTTCTAATGGCGTCTCCTCCTGAAGCGCAGCAAAATCATTTTGAAAAACATAGACGTCGTTATAATGCGGATTGATTTCGCCATTCGCTCGAATGTTTCCAGCACAGAGGTAACAATCCTTATCGTACTCGGGGAGAGTATGTTGGGAATTGATTTCTGACTGCCCCTGCCAAGGGCGTTTGGCTCTTTGAGGAGAAACTAATATCCATTCGCCGGTTAGAGGATTGAATCGGCGATGAGGGTGACTTGAAGGCTGAAACCGTTCACGCATTAGCAGGTCTTGTTGGGTAAGTTCGTGAATATAGGCAATGAAACATATGATTTATCATATATATATGACTTGTCAATACAGCCTCAGAACTTATTTACATGCCGAATTACCGGTGTTATTCACTAGCAAAATGGTTAAAGGCATTTTAGAGGGGAAATGTTTAAGAGAGAATTGGGGTGACTGATGGGGATCGAACCCACGACCACCGGAATCACAATCCGGGGCTCTACCAACTGAGCTACAGTCACCACTAAAGATATTATAGCTGGCGCGCCCGGCAGGATTCGAACCTGCGACCGTCCGCTTAGAAGGCGGATGCTCTATCCAGCTGAGCTACGGGCGCTTATATTCAAGGAAACCGCCGGTGCTATCTCGATTGGTCGGAGTGGAGGGATTCGAACCCCCGACATTCTGCTCCCAAAGCAGACGCGCTACCAGGCTGCGCTACACTCCGCCGGTTCCGAGAGGCGTGCATCATACCTGGGAGCCCAGAGGCCGTCAACGCTGATTTCCTCGATATATCCGGTACTTAGCGAAATTTGTTTGGACAGAATTACGAGCTGTGGGAAAATGCCCAGCCCAAGAAATCAGACATTCTAAATAAAGGAAAACTATTCATGACAGCAGTCATTCTGGACGGGAAAACGCTCGCTCAAAAAACAGAAGATGAATTGAGCCGGCGCGTTGCCAAATTGAAAGCAGCGAGTGGTACAACCCCGATCCTGGCGACGATACTGGTTGGCAGCGACCCAGCTTCCGCCACCTACGTCAAAATGAAAGGCAACGCCTGTCTGCGCATTGGAATGGAAAGTCTTAAAGTTGAACTCCCTGATTCAACCACAACGGAGGAGCTAAAAGACAAAATCGAAGAGCTCAATTCAAATCCAGATGTGCATGGAATACTTTTACAACACCCGGTTCCTGCACAAATTGATGAACGTCTTTGTTTTGATTCAATTGACCTAAATAAAGATGTTGATGGTGTGACTTGTTTGGGATTTGGGCGTATGGCGATGGGTGAAAAAGCCTATGGCTGCGCTACACCTAAAGGCATCATGCGTTTGTTAGAAGCCTATGATATTAATTTGGCTGGCAAACATGCTGTGGTGATTGGGCGCAGTCCAATTCTCGGTAAACCCATGGCGCAAATGCTACTCAATGCTAATGCGACTGTGACGATTTGTCATTCCCGTACAGTAAATTTACATGCGCACGTCGGGCGCGCTGATATTATTGTTGGCGCTGTCGGTAAGCCAGAGTACATCAAAGCTGACTGGATTAAAGATGGCGCGGTTGTTGTAGATGCTGGTTATCATCCAGGTGGTTTGGGCGATATCGAACTCGGCCCGCTCACTGAGCGCGTTGCAGCATATACTCCAGTACCAGGAGGCGTTGGACCGATGACGATCAATACCTTGATTTACCAAACTGTTGAATCTGCAGAATCTAAAACGCTATAAAGGTAAGCATTGACCCAATGCGTCTGGACAAGTTTATTGCCAACAATTCGCCATACTCTCGTTCCGACGTTAATAAACTGCTTAAGACAAAATCAATTTTTCTAAATGGACAACTCGTTCAAAGCAAGGATGTCGCTGTACAACCTCTTATCGACGAAGTTTTTGTCGAAAACAGACTGATCACCCAAAGCCAACAACAATATTATATGTTTCATAAGCCACTTGATGTTGTGTGTGCAAATTCACATGGCGACTATCCAACAGTATTTGATTTTCTGACTCTTTTAAAAGCTGAGGAACGCAGTCGACTGCAAATTGCTGGACGCCTCGATGTGGATACGACGGGGTTGGTTTTGTTAACTGATGATGGTCAATGGAACCATAGAGTAACTTCTCCGACTAAAACCTGTGCAAAAATTTATGAAGTCACACTGGCAGAGCCTTTTAATCAAAAATTTAATGCAGATTTTAAAGAAGGTATGATGCTTGAGGGTGAATCAAAACCCACTCAGCCTGCCCTACTAAAGTTTATTGATAGCACACATCTTGAATTAAGTATTTATGAAGGGCGATACCACCAGGTGAAACGCATGTTTGCCTACGCTGGGAATCGCGTAATCGCGCTACACCGCAAACAAATTGGTGCGCTCAAGCTCGATATACCCGAGGGTAAATTTCGTGCACTCAGCGAGACCGAAGTGAAGGCCTTCATTTAACTTTATGCAAGCTCTTGCGTTTTTACCTACCCTTATTCCTGCCGATGGCTCCCTGCTTTGGGTTTTAGACGAGGCCGAGACAGTATCTACTTCAGACTTTCACAGCTATAAAGATCGCTCGACCGTACTCAGCAACCGTTTCGATATCATTAATAAATTTTCCGGAATAGCTAACAAAACCATTTTGTCCGACTTTGAAATCACCTCGAATGACAGCTACGCCGCAGTGATCTTCCCACTTTCCAAAGAGAAATTAATTAATCACCATGTTATTTCCCTTTGCTGCGAATATTTGCAGGACAATGGGAAACTCATCTTGATCGGGGAAAAAAATCTGGGAATCAAAACTTATTTTGATCGCTTAAAAACGGGCACGACAATAAGAAAAAATGGTTCCTTGTATTACGGATCCGTTTCCCGGCCGGCAAGCAAAATGGATCAAGCTGATGCTTACCGTAATTCTAAACTCATTGAAAATATCGGACCATTTGAACTCTATAGCAAACCAGGCGTCTTCTCCTGGAAACAACTGGACAGAGGGAGTCTTTTCCTCACGCGCTCCCTTGCAGAAAAGGGCATTAATTTTTCCACTAAGACCGTTTTAGATCTCGGTTGTGGCAGCGGGCATTTGGCCTTATTTGCAGCAAGTCTGGGTGCAAGATCTATTCAAGCCACAGACAATAATGTCACTGCTGTAGCCATATGTAATTTTAATTTCGAACGCAATAAAATTGAAGGTCATAGCCTTTGCAGTGATTGCGCACAAGATATTCAGGATCAATTTGATGTGGTACTTTGCAACCCTCCTTTTCATAAGGGAAAAAATCTAGACCCGGATCTCACCCACAAGTTTCTGGAAAATGGCGCGAAGCGACTGGTGCCTAACGGCCAGGCTTTTTATGTGGTTAATGCTTTTATTCCAATTGAACGCTTAGCAAAAAGCTATTTTTCAAATTGCGAGACGCTCGCTAATGACAAGCACTATAAGGTTGTGCGTTTAAGTGCTAAGCCAACTGTTTAAGCATTAAATCTAATTTGCAAGCGTCTTTTCGGGTATCCAGCGCGGGTACGGCTTGCATTGCATTTTTAAATTCGCCTATATTTATTTTTTCATTGCTAAAAGCAGCGATAGCATTTTCGTTTCGCCTGGAAAGCAATAAAATTCCAGATTTGCTTCGATTTTGTTTCTTTTGATTTTCCCAAGCACGCTTGGCCTGCTTAATCGACTCAAAATTTGCAACCACAATGCCTTTTTTGCTGAGGTTTTTTTCAAGCATTTTCGCCCACTTGTTGTCAAAATCCACTGCCCGTAACACTTCCCCCTCCGGGTGAGAACCAAACAGGTCATCGATAACCAAATCAAATTTATTCCCGCGATATTTTTCCAACCATTCAACAGCATTAGCGTGATGGTACTTCACATTGCTTGTTTCTGACTTAAACCATCTTTTTGCGATTGCCAAATGAGTGAGATCCAAATCAACGCCAATAATTTCTTCAATGCTAAAAAATCTATTCAGCAAATTACAGACGGCCCCACCGCCTACGCCGAGCAGTAAAACTCTAATTGAAGGTCGCTGACAGAGAAAGGCTGGCAAAAACAGCAACTCCCATAACTGACCACTAATTGGCCGCTGCGAATTCCACTGACTGTGAAAAACCCCATTACTGTACAATCGCACTGAGTTACCTGCTTGAGTCACCTTGTAATGCGTTGTTCCGATGTGTTTCTCCCAAAGAATTGCCACTCTACATCTCACAAAAACTATTTAAATTGGTATTTGAATCGTAAATAAACGTCTTGATGATTTCTATCTTGCAATAATCGCCAGTAATTACGCCGTGCCCAGCGCCTTTTGCAATTATTAAGTTTGCCTTTTTACCTAGCTGCTCAGCGAGCTCTTGCGACCAAACGACTGGTGTAACCGGGTCGTACTCCCCGACTAAAATCAATGTGCGTATGTGCTCGTTTAACTTTGCTTTGAAAGTAGTGTTTGCTTTGAATAAAGGGAGTTCGCAAATGTCGTATATAAATTGAGCCTCCAGGGGATAATTAAAGTTTCCCAATGGGTTTTCCAACTCGCCTATTTGTGTATTTTTTTGCCTCGATTTGAGACTGCACTGAGTGGCATACCACGCAAGTAGTGAGAAATCCGGGTCAAAATAGTTATTCAGATAACTTTGCAGTATTAAAATGAAAGAGTCTTTATATATGCTATTTTCATCTTTTTCATTATCAATTACAGAAAGATATTTCAAACTTTCATAAAAAGGTAAACGGAGATTTTCTGAATAAAGGGCATAAAAGGCTAGATCAAATAAGCGTTGTTCAGTTAAGGTAAAATAAATCGGTGATACGAATAAATCCTGGCTTAGCTCAATTCTTAATTCTGCTTTACGTGTATTTACCTTATTGATCGCCTTTCTCCACCATGCCGAAAAATCCGGAAACAATGTTTGGTAAATATCAAACCGCGCTGAGAGACTGTTTATCCAATGTACATCTCCCTCAAATCCCGGTGGAAAACTTGAATCTACAATACGAGATTTTATTTTAGGGTTGTTAACTTGTAATGCCAGCCAAGTGCCCCAGGATTCTGCCAACAAATGAACTTCCTGGTACTCAAGTTCTGCTATCAACATTTCCAGGTCAAGCAAGTGTTTTTCAGCGGACAAAAACTCACCCAGGTGCAAACTTGATTTGTTTTTGTTCATTTTTAAACTACATTTTTTATAAGCGTCATACAGCATGCGCCTTTCTTCTTCCGCTGACAGTTTGAGTGCGAATTGGGCTTTGTGGTCGGGCAGTAGATTGTCACAAGAGTAATGAGGAAAACTTCCGGGGGCGCCCCTTGGATTGTATAGAACCAAATCAAACTCATTCAGCTCGTCAGCTAACAATGTTTTCCAATAAGTGACACTTTGTTTATCCACCTGAGCGCCTGCGCCCGGGCCGCCCGGCACATAAATCAGCGCCCGTTTGAGTTGAACACCAGGCGTCAAATCATGGTAGTTTCCCCTCTTGCGAATTATGACATAGGGTAAAATTACTTGCGGTTTATCATGAACGGAGAGCTGTTTACATTCCAACTCATTATCATATTTACAGTCGAATATTTTTTCCGCCGCATGGGAACTCAAGCTCAGACAAAGCAGATAACACAGTGACAAAAAGATTTTGTCGGGATTAGTAAACATAGTTAAGCTATCTTGCCTTGCAAGGCCAGGCAAGATCGAAAGGAGAACCAATGGTGTCTAGCACTTTCATTAGATCCTGGTTTAGAAATGTATTCGCAATTCTGTCGGACTCCATTAATTCAGCACAATAATGATAAATCTTACCTTCCCAGCTAAATTTGACCTGCCACGCATGCAAACCTAAGGCGTCACTTGCTGTACCCCCATAACGCGTGTCGCCGACTATCGGTGAGCCCATTGCTTTCATCGCGACACGAAGTTGATGCGTCTTCCCTGTCAATGGCCTCAATATCGCAACACGTTTACGCGGAGCGTATGCGTAGCTAAAAAACAAAGTAAGCGCCGGGTTATTTTTGCTCTGACCTAAACGCCAACTGCCATTTCGGGATTTAAGCATATCCCCTTCAATTTTGCCCTGACTCTTACGCGGCTTTTTATCGAGAAGCCCCAAATAGATTTTCTCAATCTTTTTTTCCTGAAATAGTCGCGAGAGTGCTCTGTTCGCCGATTGATTCTTGGCTATAAGCAAAACACCAGAAGTCGCCTTGTCCAAACGATGAACCGGCGTTAGTGTTGGTAGGTCTAACTCCAGCCGCAATTGCTCAATAAGACCTGAGCCACTTTCGCTATGAATGCTTAAATCATTGGGTTTATTGAGAACAATAAAATTTTCATTGTCCTCAATAATCTGCTCTTTCAACATTAAGAATCGCCAAGCAAGCCCTTGAGCTTATCTTTTGCTTTTTCTTTTGCTTTTTCTTTTGCTTTTTCTTTAACTTCGGTTTTGATTTTGTCCGCAGCCTGACTCTTCAGTAATTTTTCCGTCTCTTTCCTCGCTGCCTGGGTGATACCGCTTAACAAGCGTTTAACAAGGGTTTCTGTTGTGATACCTTTGGTTTTGTCTCCAATATTAAGAATTTCAAAAGCCGGTATCAAAGCCGTTTTTTCACCGTATTTCTCCGTAGTGATTGAAATTTCCCCCTCCTCGAAACTCACCTTTTCTACCATGAGCCTTAAATTTGATGAGGAGGATGTCTCCGCTTGCTTTTCACTGGGAGGCAAATAAGCATCAACGGCTTTTTTAATATCATAAAGATTGACTTTGGTACCTTTCTGTTCGGCTCTAACAGCAATATCAGCTATCACAATGTGTTTTATGATGATAACGTCCTTTAATAGGCTTTGAGGTTCAACTGAAATAGCAAATTCGCCAAACTCAAAAGCAGGTTGACTGCTATAACCCGAAGGGTTACCAATGCTGAAGCCTTTTAGGTTTGTACCAACACCCGTTGTAGAAAAGCTTAGTCCAGCTGATTTAAGTTCTACTGGTGTTTGTGTCACTTTAGGGCCGAGTTCTTCTACAACCTCTTTGGCTAAAGAACCAAAATTCATTGACACATAAATTGCTGCACCTGCTAAGCAGAGTACAATGAATACAACAAGCCACATTCCGATTTTTAAAATTTTCATTTGCTTTCCTCACACCTTGGCATTTCTGAAAGTCATTTTCGTTCAATATTATACTGAGCCGTTTTAAATCTCCTAGCGACCAATTATCATATAAGGCTTGCCTGGAGGAGCCCTATGCTCCAGTTTGAACCTAAAATTCAAATCAGGGTCAACAGAAAGTAAGCACCTAATAGCCACCGGGAGTGTATATGTTTATTGTTCGTTTGGTATGGGTTGTTGTTTTTGCTGCGCTAGTCGTACCTTACAGCGCCTTCTGCGAGGAAAAGCCGAATTATGCAGTCTCTGACCTTGCCTGGGTTAACGAAACCTTCCTCTCTAACCAGCGTCAAATCATTGATGAACTTAGTCGTCGGCATTTCGGTACACCTATCCGGGGAGATGCCAGTGATCTGGGCACCCTCCAACGATTTATCGATAAAGCTGTAATTAAGCGAGACGATACAGCTACTTTGCAAGCTCTGGGCGTCGTATTAGGGGATGTCTTTGTTTCCCAAAACGAAAATTTAGTCTGGCAAGTTCTCGAAGATGATCTAGGAAAAAGCCATGTTGTTTGCATAAAAAATACTCATTATTGTCTCTTCCCTGTGACAATGCTGTCTCGTCGCTATGAGGTTGGCCTCAGCCCAAACGTAAAGACCATCTATTCAAAGGCGCTCGAGGATATTGAAGCCCACCAACCCAAACGCCCCTTTCAGGATTAAAAGCCAGCAAGCACCCGCAAATGCAGTAACGGGAACAAAATTCGCATAGTTAAATCAACGTGGTAGCGATTGTCATATTCAAGACTGACAATCTTCCACATTGTGATAACCGACAAAGGTGTTTTGAAAGCGATGGCAGATAAGCTAAACGGAACCGTTAAATGGTTCAACGCAAGCAAGGGCTACGGCTTTATCAGCCGTGATAGTGGCGACGATTTGTTTGTACACTTTAGCAATATTAATGTTCCTGGATTTAAGACCCTGAAGGAAGGCCAGCCCGTCACCTTTATAGAAGGTACGGGGCAGAAAGGTCCTCAAGCAGAAAACGTCGAACCGGCTTAGTATCTAGCGTATTAGACGAACAATAAGCGTCGGCAGGAGCTGCGCTATAGTGGGGCATTAGGTAATTGAGTGACTCAATTTGGGGAGATTGAGGGGCCTGTTTTTATTCAGACCTCGTCGCAACTCTCAACACATTTGGGTCGGGGGGAGTTTTACGCTTTACCCGCCCAAATCGCGAATTTATCGAGTATGCGGGTGGAAAGTAATCTTTTTAAGCCTCCCACTATCCATGTCGGTGTGGTGACATAGTATCGCGGTGCTGGATGTTCATGCTCCAAAGCCTTAATTAGCTTCGCTACGACTGCTTCTGGACCAAGTGTAAAGCGTGAACTTGGGCCTTCCTTGGTGAGTCGCTCGCAAGCTGCTTCATAGAGTAACTTGTGACGACTATTTTCGATATTCACATTTTCTTTCAAAGCTTGCAGTGCATTTATTCGAAAGGACGAGAGAATTGGCCCAGGCTCAATCAATATCACTTGCACCGCTGTATTTCTCAGTTCCATGCGCAGGGTGTCAGTTAAACCTTCCAAGGCATATTTACTGGCATTGTAAGCACCGCGCATTGGCATGGCACACAGGCCCAATACTGATGAGTTTTGAATAATTCGCGCATCATCTTGCTTCAATAGTACTGGAAGTAACTTTACTGTTAATTCGTGAGTACCAAATACATTGCATTCAAAGGTCTTTCTTAATGTTTCGCGAGAGAGATCTTCTACTGCACCTGGTTGACCAAAAGCGCCGTTATTAAAGAGCGCAAATAATTTTCCACCGGTGATATTTAAACATTGGAATATTGCCTGATCGATTGAGGTCGATGAATTTAGATCAAGCTGAATGACATGCTCTAAACCAAAAGCGAGAAGCTTGTCGATGTCTTCGTTTTGTCGCACGCTGGCAATCACTTGATAACCGCGCTTTTGCAGCATTTGTGCTGCAGTGAGTCCAATACCACTGGAACATCCTGTAATTAACACTGATTTTTTCACGAGGGCTTCTCTATTAATTCTTAATTAATTTTTTTTAAGGTTCTTTCACTAACTGCTTTTCTGAGCTTGATTCTTGCGATATTTCTTCACCAAATCATAGGCTGCTTGCACTTCTTGTGATCGTTCAGTAGCCAGTTTTATCATATCTTCAGGCACTCCCCTGCCAGCCAATTTATCAGGGTGGTATTCACTCATTAATTTTCGCCACGCCGTTTTAATTTCCTTATCTGTTGCAGTTTCCGCAAGCCCCAGCGCCTTATAGGCCAAATTTAAATCGTCTTGAGAAGTCTGTTTCCATGAATCCTCTTGGTCGCGATAGTGATAACCGCTCTGCCGCTGATATTGGCCCTGATAAAAATAGCGCTGTGCTTCCACCATGCCTAATATTTGTTGATATGCGAATACGGAAAAACCCAAACGCTTGGAGACCGTTTTTAAGATTCGATCTTCTGCTTCGTGTAGGTAGCCGTCTGCAAAAGCTAAACTCACTAAATAAACAACGAATATCTTTCGAAGATCCTGGTTTATTGCAGCTTGTTGCAAAAATTCTTCAAGACAGATATCTAAATCAAAATCCGGCTCTGCTCCAGATTTAAAAAGATCAATTGCCTCTTTACGTGTTTCTGTATCCAAGCCCATTTTTTCAAAGAGTTGTTGCGTCGTTTTGATTTCCTGTTCACAAATTCGTCCATCGGCTTTGGCGATTTGTCCCATTATAGGAAACAAGGTCTGAAAAAAAGTGAGCTCGACCTTTTTCTTTTCTTCAGCGCTAAGTGGTTTTTGAACGCTGATTAATCCATGAGAGAAGCTATATGCCGCCAATCCGCCCAGGATTAAACCAACCGGTGAAAGCAACCAATGTATTGATCCAAATAGCAACCAGCCTATAATTGCGCCTATCAGTGCAGCCATGAGATATCCCAAATTAAAATGATAAACATTCCCCTGGATTATATTCAATCTGAGCTTTGCACCCAACTACAGGGTAACTATAAGGTCAAATTGCTTAAGCCTGTATCTGGTGGAGATATTAATCAATGTTTCAAGCTTGAATGTGAAGAAAACGATTTTTTTCTTAAGGTGAATGATAACGCATTATTACCCATGTTTTACGCGGAATATGCTGCACTTAAACAGATCCTTGAATCCAGGATCTTGCGCTGCCCTACTCCTCTGTTTTGTGGTAGCTACCAGCAGTACAGCTTTCTTTTGATGGAATTTTTGCATTTTTGCGAAGCAGCGAGTGAAGCCAGTTTAGGTACTCAGTTAGCGGAGATGCATCGAGTAAGTGCAAATTATTTTGGTTGGCCATCCAATAATTACATTGGTAAAACACCGCAAATTAACACAAAGAGTCAGTCGTGGTGCTATTTCTGGACGGAAAATCGATTGGCCTTTCAATTTAAACTCGCTTGCAAAAAAGGATACGGAAGTCTGCTTGCACCTATGGAGCAAGCATTATTCTCTGCGGCGAAAGATTTACTGAGCCAGCATAATCCTGTGTCGTCTTTGCTGCACGGCGACCTCTGGAGTGGTAATAAAGCTACTATTTTGCATGAGGGTAAACTGGAACCTGTAATATTTGACCCAGCAAGTTATTTTGGTGATCGTGAAACTGACCTTGCACTAACGGAACTCTTTGGCGGCTTCGATCATGCCTTTTATGAGGCTTACAATGAAGCCTGGCCAATTGACCAGGCTTATTCAGATCGGAAACCCTTGTATCAGCTTTACCATATGCTCAACCATTTGAACTTATTTGGAGAGGCATATATAAATTCCTGTTTGAGATTGATTAGGACACTGACCTCATAAAGTTTTAAGGTACTCAATAAGGGACATTTTTTCTTCATGAAGTAAATCGACTCCAAATTCATGCCCCACATTTGTGTTTCCATATAAACTTGTATCAAACAGGGAAGTGTATTCTCCCTCACCTTGTAAAATTCCAAATCGCTCCGGATCAAAATCGAGCGTTCCCACGAAAAACTCAACAGGTCGCTCTTCCACCGGAGAAAGTAAGTCGTACACCGTTGGCACCGAGCCGTTGTGCAAATAGGGCGCTGACGCCCACAAACCATTAAGAGGACGTGCCTTATAGTTTTTAGCTTTTGAATCCAACTCAATCTTAAATTGATCTTGCCACTCTTTTAATACTGAACGAATCGTCGCAACGGGTTTTTGAGCCATTGCGCTGGACGCTGCGTGCACAACCAGATCAAAGGTACTTGAAGTATCTCCAAATTTTTCCCCGGCGATACCCGCCAGTAGTTTTTTTCCTTTTAGCACACCGGTTTTCGATTTTGCGTTTACAAAATTTTCCGCCATAACAGGGTCTGTACCAACAGTGGTAATAGGTACTAAGCTTGCTTTCAATTTTCTTTTCGGGTCACTCGCATCAACAAGTGCATGACAATTTATGCAATTTTTTTGATAAATCTCTTTCCCTTTCTCTGCCAAGTCTGTATCAATTTCGCCGAGTATATCTTCCGGCCATTTTGGCGCAGCTAGCAAATAGAAGTTTGCTTGAATTGCTCCCAGGTTACCCACTTGAACCGACGAGGTGTAGCCCAAACCAAAAGGATCACTATTTAAATCAATCGTGCCATAAACAGCGAGTGCGGTTGTGGCGTTTTGTCCTATGGGGCCCGGTTCGGTATTCGGCGCACTTGCATTCCACTGAACCACATCCAGGTGTGATGCATCCCATAATACTGGGACACTAACGGGTGCATCTGGACTACGCGCATTTTCATCCAAACCCAGCGCTTCTGTGCTAACGGCATTAAATATCTGACCGAATGCATCCAACCTTCCATACCCATAGGAAACTTCGGTTTCATTGATGGCTAATCGACGCTTCATAAACTGAAAACGCGATTCAACTTTTACTTTCAACTCATCTTTGTTACTTGTTTTCAAGCGAGAAGCAAAACCTTCAAACTTTTCTTCGTCATTCAGCAAAGCTTGTAGCGATTCGAAAACACTTTGTTCAAAAGCCTGAAAATCCATCATCCCTGGCGCGCCATCGATGTGAATTCGTTTTCCCTGATAACGAACTTGACTACTGTGACACGCTACACATGTTAAACCCACCCATTTTCCATCGTCATTTTCATCGGGTGCAAAGCCCAGAGGCAAAGCATCGGGGTTATTTTTTGATTTTTGCAGAGGAATAAAACCCAAACGTTCAATATGCTCGGGATCGATAAAACGCTTATCACTGTTGGCCAACTCGAGATTGATAAACCAGTCATAGGGCATGAGTCGAGAACCAAAGCTGACATGATTCATTTCATCTCGCAGCGCAGGCTGCCAGTTCTGATCGAGAGTTATTGCACCGCCCAGTTCGCCTCTAGGAACGGATTCAATTTTGGGATAAGAACGGCAGGTTGCTAGCAACACACCGAAAAGAACGACAAGTATCAGGAGTACAGCAAGGGTTTTGGCAACTTTTTTCATACGCTATCCCTGTTCAATAAGTTATTGTTTTAACGCTCTCTTTTCCAACTCGTACCCTCACGAGCGTCTTCTAAAATAATACCTTCAGCTTTTAATTGCTCGCGAATTTCATCGGCGCGGGCGTAGTTTTTATTCTTTTTTGCTTCATTGCGTTCAGCAATAAGCTTCTCTATTGTTTCACTAGTAAGCCCGCCCTCTTCCGTCTCAGTGAACCACGCTTCCGGGTCTGTTTGCAACAGACCCATTATGGATGCCAGACTTAATAACTTCGATTTGAGATTCTTTGCTTCTGTTTCATCTGCCTTGTTTAAGGCTTTAGCCAATGCGTGCAGTTCACTGATTGCCAGTGGTGTATTTAAATCATCTAACAGCGCCAACCAAGCCGGTTCTTTAGAAATATCAATTCCTTTGTCCACAGCAATATTTTGGTGTTTACGCAGCGCACCGTAAAGCGAATCCAAACTGGCTTGCGCTTGAGAGATTGAGCTTGCTGAAAAATCCATATCTGAGCGGTATTGCGCCGATAACAAGGTGAAACGCAAAGTCTCGCCACGGAATTGAGTTAACAAATCACGCACTGTTTTAAAATTGCCAAGTGATTTTGACATTTTTTCGCCGTCAATATTCACATAGCCATTGTGTAACCAATAATTTACAAAGCTTTCTCCCTCGTGCGCACATTGACTCTGCGCCAATTCATTTTCATGATGAGGAAAAATCAAATCCCGACCACCGCCATGAATATCTATGATCTCGCCTAAATGCTTTTCGATCATTGCAGAACATTCCAGATGCCAGCCAGGACGCCCTTTTCCCCAAGGACTATCCCAGCCGGGCTCGTCGCTTTCAGAAGGCTTCCATAATACAAAATCGCCCGCGTACTTTTTATAGGGCGCAACTTCGACGCGCGCACCTTCCAGCATATCGTCCAGACTGCGACGACTTAGTTCACCGTAGCTCGCCATAGATTTAACATCAAATAAAGCATGGCCTTCTGCGAGATAAGCGTGGCCTTTTTCGAGCAAACTCTGAATAATTGCTTGCATCTCGGGAATTGATTCGGTGGCTTTAGGTGTAATAGTTGGCATCTCAATATTGAGTTGCGCCATATCTTCGTTGAAAGCCCGAGTATATTTTTCTGAAATTACGTCGATCGCAACTTTCTGTTCGCGCGCCGCTTTCATAATTTTGTCATCGATGTCGGTGATGTTTCTTGCGTAACTTACGCGAGCATACAATTTTTTCAAAACTCGAAATAAAGTATCAAACGCAACAAAAGGACGTGCATTGCCAATGTGTACAAAATTATAAACCGTAGGCCCGCACACATACATTTTAATATGCGCAGCATCAATGGGTTTAAAAATCTCTTTTTGACTGTTTTTAGTGTTATAAAGCTGTAGTTCTGACATGAATAAACTTAAGGTTGAGTTAGTCTGCGATTTTCGCCCAGCTGTCACGTAGGCCTATTGTTCGGTTAAACACCAAACCTTGACTGCGGCTATCTCGACAAAAATATCCTTCACGCTCAAATTGAAATCCCTGACCAATCTCTGCGGACTGAAGTCCTGGCTCGCCCTTGGCATGGGGTAAAATAAGCAAACTTTCGGGATTGATAAAATCCAGAAAGTTTTTATCACCTGAATCAGGAGCTGGGTCCTTGAATAAACGGTCATACAACCTGACTTCCATATCCACGCAATGCTTAACCGCAACCCAATGGATTACACCTTTTGCCTTTATTCCATCCTCGGGATCTTTACCAAGCGTACCTTCGATCAGGTGTGCATGTACTTCAATAACTTTACCTTGAGTATCTTTAACGACCTTATCTGCTTCAATAACATAAGCATTTCGTAAACGTACGCGCTTATTTAAAACCAGGCGTTTGTATTTTTTATTGGCCTCCTCACGAAAGTCTTCCTCATCAATATAGATCTCCCGCGCAAATGTTAATTCACGCGAAGGCAAGTCTTCTCTCTGTGGGTGGCCTGCAGCAATAAGTTGCTCTGTTTTGTCTTCTGGATAATTACTTATAATCACTTTTAAGGGTTTTAATACACACATTGCCCGCGGTGCATTTTTATCCAGGTCATCTCGTATCGCGTGTTCAAGCATGGCAACGTCTACAACACCATCTGACTTTGTCACACCTATCATATCGCAAAATTTTCTCAACGCAGCCGGGGTGTACCCTCGTCGTCGAAAACCCGCGATAGTTGGCATACGCGGATCATCCCAAGCGTCAACGTGATTCTCGTCCACCAATAATTTTAATTTGCGCTTGGAAGTGACAGTGTAATTCAAATTCAAACGACCAAATTCATATTGAATGGGCTTGGATGGCACCGGGAGATTTTCAATAAACCAATTGTAAAGCGGGCGATGATCTGCAAATTCCAAAGTGCAAATGGAATGTGTGATTCCTTCAATGGCATCTTCTTGACCGTGTGCAAAGTCATAGGTTGGATAAATGCACCAGTCGTCACCCGTTTGATGATGACTTTGTTTACGAATACGGTACATAATTGGGTCGCGCATATTGATGTTGGGGTGTGCCATATCGATCTTTGCACGCAGCACACGAGAGCCGTCCGGGAATTCACCGTCTTTCATGCGTTCGAGCAGATCCATGTTTTCTTCTACGTCCCGATCTCTATAGGGGCTGTTGACCCCGGGTTC
>JBNKVX010000059.1:0-20769 GCA_050299435.1 Cellvibrionaceae bacterium
CTGCTCTTTCAGCCAGGCTTTAGAGGCATCAAATTCATATCCCTCATCTGACCAATACCCTATCATTTTTGCCCCACCGGCTTTAACTACATCGTGCAACATTCCCATGGCGTCGAGAAAGAAATCACCATAGCCAAACTGGTCACCCAAACCAAACATCGCGACTGTCTTGCCTTGAAAATCAACTGCGGAAATATCATCCCAAAACTCTTCCCAATCCGACTGGATTTGGCCGAAATCCCAGGTTGGAATACCCAAAATAATCTTGTCGTAATTTTCGAAATCTAATTGGGTCACATCTGCAATATCATGCAGATCAATCAAATCTTTCCCAATACGTTGCCTAATTCTCTGGGCAATGCTTTCCGTATTACCGTCATCACTACCGTAAAATAAACCAATCTCCGCCACGTTTACCTCGGCCACCCTAACAAAGCGCGACATTTTCGCAACTTCAATGCGGGAAAACAATCTCTGTCACTCCGGCGGCAACACTTTGCCTGCCTGGCGCATATTTATTCCGTCAAATAACCGACTTAGATAATTAATTACAAAAACAATTAGCTGTATCTTATTGATATATATAGCTATTTATACAATGGCACAAATATTGTACCGGTATTAAGCACACAGCAAGTGGATGCTGTACGTTGTTAAATTGAGATGAAGGATTTAATTATGTCCACGCCATCAAGTAGTTCCTCGCGGAATACCGCGAACCCGGTTAACGGATTTAAGGCAGAAAATGAAATTCGAGATTTGCAGTTCAAATTGACCCACCAGCTGCAAAGCACTCTGGATGTGGTGAGCACCCTTGAGCTTTTTTTCAACAACGTCAACGGCAGTGTAAAAATGGATGGGCTGCAGTTTGAAACACCGCATGGAGATAAGGTGACGCTGGGCAAACTTTCGAGTCATAGAGCGCAATACACTATCAACAGTCAACACGCGAATCTGGGCACCTTAACCTTTTTTCGTCGCAAGCATTTTCTTGAAGGCGAATTGGTTGCATTGGAAATGTTTGTAAGCATTCTCTTTTACCCTTTGCGCAATGCGCTTTTGTATCGAGAGGCCCTGGCTTCTTCTCTACGCGATAGCTTAACGGGCATAGGCAATCGCAAGGCCATGGATGTTTCCATTGATCGCGAAATCAAACTTGCACATCGACACGATCAGAACCTTAGTGTGCTGTTTATTGACTTGGATCACTTCAAACAAGTGAATGACTCATTCGGTCATCGAGCAGGTGACAAACTACTCCAACACACCGTAAAAAATATTCAATCTGTATTGCGAGATACCGATCAATTATTTCGGTATGGTGGGGAGGAATTTGTGGTGTTGTTGAACAATACCGATCTGCAGGCCGCCAAGCTAATTTCTGACCGGATTCGTCTATTTATTGCGATGACACCACTCACTGTCGACAATCAACTCATCAATGCCACTATCAGTATTGGTGTAAGTCTGCTCAACAAAGACGACAGTGCGGACTCATTACTTAGACGCAGTGACAGCGCGCTGTATATCGCAAAAAACTCGGGACGAAACAAAGTTGTTTGTCTTGGTTTGGATGCCACTCAGGATAGTAAAAACACCGCGGCCAGCTAAAGACAATTATCGCTTCGACGGCGAGCGGTGAGCACGTAATTTATTATTGTGACGCTGGCGTATTTCTTTCTGCTTGGTATTCAATTGCGGTAACTTAGGCACTTCCAAATTCGCCGTCAGATAGAGATCACGAATTTCCTTCGCTTCAAATTCTACCCACTGACCCACGCGCACATGCGAAGGAATAAAAATATTGCCAAAGCGCACCCGCTTTAAACGACTTACGCGTAAGTCCTGAGATTCCCACAAACGCCGCACTTCACGATTTCTTCCCTCCATAACCACGCAGTAAAACCAGCGATTTTCTTTTTCCTTATCAATCTCGTTTTTTCCTTCAACCACGTCAGTGAATTTTGCGAAGCCGTCATCCAGGGTGACACCTTGCAAAACATTCTGGATTTTTTCCTCTGTGACTTCACCTTGAAGTCGCACTAAATACTCGCGATCAATATTGCTTGATGGATGCATCAATTTGTTGGCCAATTCGCCATTGTTAGTAAACAACAATAAACCACTGGTATTAAAATCCAGGCGACCCACCGAAATCCAACGGCCATTTTTTATAGAGGGAAGTGATTGAAAAACCGTAGGTCGTCCCTCTGGGTCGTTACGCGTACAAATTTGTCCTTCTGGCTTATTGTAGAGAATGACCCGTACATTCTCGTGTTGCGCTTGAGTACGCACACGCGAACCGGAAAATTCAATTTTATCGCTCAGGCTCGCTCTGTCACCCAACTTGGCCAAGCGTCCGTTAACTTTAACCAAACCTGCCGTAATGGCTTTTTCCATTTCACGACGAGATCCAAAGCCCGCACGCGCCAATACTTTTTGTAGTTTTTCGTCTTCTTGAGGAGGCTTATCCATTAGTGGAAGCTGCTTTATCTTCACTGGATTCGAGATCCGAATCTTCAGCGTCCGAAATGTTTAATTCGATATCTGACTTGTTTTCAATAATCTCTGCAGATTCATCATTATTTTCTTCCCTGCTTTCATCCTGAACACCATCAAAATCAAGCGATGCATTCAGCTCATCGAAATCGCGCAATTCACTGAGTGTGGGTAATTCATCAAGACTTTTTAAATTAAAATAATCCAAAAACTGTTTTGTGGTGGCATATAAAGCTGGACGACCCGGCACATCCCGATGCCCAACTGTTTTTACCCATTCACGCTCAACCAAAGTTTTAATTATGTGTGAACTCACCGCGACGCCACGCACTTCTTCAATATCGCCTCGCGTTAATGGTTGACGATAAGCGACCAGTGCCAAGGTCTCTAACAAGGCGCGCGAATATCTTTGAGGTTTTTCTTCCCACAAGCGATTTACCCAGGTTGCCAACTCTTCCTTCACTTGAAAGCGCCAACCGGTCGCTACTTCTTTTAATATAAAACCGCGGCCTTCACACTTTGTTTGCAAACTTTGCAAGGCTTCTTTAATTTGGTCTTTTTCTGGCGCTTCATGTTCTTCAAAAAGTTGCAGTATATTGTCGACACTCAGTGCTTCTCCAGCGGCCAACAACGCCCCTTCAACAATTTGTTCCAGTTTTTCCTGTTCGTAACTCATGTATTTTTTCTTTAGCTAGTAATAGATGATCGTGCTTTAACGTGAATAGGGCCAAAGTCTTCTGTCTGGACAATTTCAACCAGCGCTTCTTTGATTAATTCCATAATGGCAAGGAAGGTAACCACAACACCCAAGCGACCTTCCTTTACTTTAAATAAACTGACAAAAGGCACAAACGCCTGTCCTCTTAGAGATTCCAAAACCTGGGTCATTCTCTCGCGTGTAGAAAGCTTTTCGCGTTCTACGTGATGACTTTCAAACATTTCCGCGCGCTTTAACACTTGTGCCAACGCGAGCAAAATTTCTCGCATGTCCACTTCCGGTTCTGGTCGCGTTAAATTTCTATCGGGGCCCTGAGCGCGAGCAATCTGTGTATCGCGATGCAAGCGGGGCAACTCATCAATATCTTCTGCGGCCTGTTTGAAACGCTCATACTCTTGCAAGCGGCGAATCAACATTGCACGCGGATCTTCTTCGTCCTCATCAGCGTTTTCTGAAGAGCGCGGCAACAACATACGTGATTTGATTTCAGCCAACATTGCCGCCATAACCAAATATTCAGCCGCGAGTTCAAAATGCATGGACTCCATCATTTCCACATAAGCGACATATTGATGGGTGATAGCTGATACATCAATTTCCAATATGTCGATATTCTGCTTGCGAATCAGATAGAGCAGTAAATCCAGCGGCCCTTCAAAGGCTTCGAGAATGACTTCGAGCGCATCAGGCGGAATATATAAATCCTTAGGGAGCTGGGTAAAGGCCTTACCCTGGACAATCGCAAAGGGCATTTCAGCCTGTCCGACTTCCTCAGATTGTTGGCTTTCTTCCTGTGTAATGGTTTCTATTCCTGACAAAGCTTATCCCCGATACAGGCATCTGTTACTGCGACACCTATGAAAAACAATGCGGCATTATATGAAGCCGCCCCTACGACGCCAAGCACCGATTATTCAAATTCAGTGCTGTCTCCACAGCCTTTGCGCGTAACAAGGGGAGCGTCACCGGTTAAATCAACCACTGTGGTGGGCTCCATACCGCAAAAACCCCCATCAATCACCAGTTCAACCTGATGTTCCAAGGTCTGTCTAATGTCATAAGGGTCAGTCAGGGGAATATCTTCACCTGGCAAGATAAGTGAAGAAGTCATTAGCGGTTCTCCCAGCGCTTCCATTAATGCCAAAGCAATGGCATTGTCCGGCACTCGCATCCCCAGAGTCTTGCGTTTGGGGTGCATCAAACGTCGCGGCACCTCACTGGTGGCGGCCAGAATGAAGGTGTAAGGCCCAGGTGTGTGACTTTTTATCAGGCGAAACGCAGAATTGTCTACGCGTGCATATTTGGCCAGCTCCGAGAGATCGCGACACATCAGGGTAAAATTATGATCTTTGTTGAGTTGGCGAATGGCTCGAATGCGATCCAGAGCCAACTTATCACCAATGTGACAACCTATGGCGTAAGCAGAATCTGTCGGGTAAACAATCAACCCGCCACGCCGAATGATATCGACTGCCTGACTAATCAAGCGTGCCTGGGGGTTATCGGAATGAATTGTAAAAAACTGGGCCACCTGCTACTTAACTCCCAACATCGTTTTAAGCGAATACTTGCCAAATTCCTTCGACGCCTGCGGGCAAAGAGGGAAATCGACCTACTTCCTGCCACGCTTGGCCGGGCTGGTGAAAATCACTCCCACAGGACACTTTCAGATTAAACTTTGCTGCTATTTTCAACACATCGCGTGTTTGCTGAAGTGTTTGCTGTCCACTTACGGCTTCAATACCGTCGCCGCCCGCATCAACAAAGGCCTGCACCATAACGCAGAGTTTACTTCGTGTCATTTTGTATTTACACGGGTGGGCCAGCACTGCAAGGCCCCCCGCTTCATGTATCCAAGCCACCACTTTCTCAAACGATGGCCAGTTTTCCTTGATATCGCCGGGCTTACCAGCACCCAAATATTTTTTGAAAGCCTGAGAGATATTTTTTACATGGCCTTCATCTACAAGAAAGCGGGCAAAATGCGGTCTGCCAACAACAGCCGCTCCAGCATTGGCTTTAGCTCCCTCCAGCGCTCCATCGATTCCCTGTGCTTGCAATTTTTTGGCTATCAGCTGAGCCCGCTCCCAGCGAACTTGCGTCTGATAGAAGGTGGCAGAGTGTATAGCCTGCGATTGGGGATCAATATTTAAACCTACAATATGAATGCCCCGGCCTTGCCATAGGCTGGAAAATTCAATGCCGGGTATCAGCGTCAAAGCCAGCTTCCTCGCTTGTGCCTGCGCTTCTGTTATACCTGCGACCGTATCGTGGTCGGTGAGTGCCAGAACAGCAACATTGTTGTTTTTTGCCCTCGACACCAGCTCTGTAGGGCTTAAAATACCATCCGACAGCGTGCTGTGGGTATGAAGATCAATTATCGCTTCGGCGACCATATACTGCTACTGCCGTTCATCTTGTGTTGAATTGAGAAAAGTTTGTAACCAATAAGAAGTGTTGAAATGTCTAAGCCTGCAAAACGAAATTTTCTGTTGACCCTAAGCGCCACCATTATCTTACCGTCAGTCATTCTATCAGTCCTGGTCAAAGGCGAATACCTCAGCGCCAAGCAAGCTGTTGCCCTGGCATTAGTTTTTCCTATTGCTTTCGCGATTTATGATTTCTGGGGGAATATCAAACGTAAGGAAAGCATGTTATTAAATCTTTCCCTGAACCTGATCATTCCGATACTCATCTTTATTAAACTCAGCGGAACTGAACATTTAGGGGCAAAACTCGCGGTCATAATTGCAGTTTCCATTCCTGCCCTTTACGGGATTGCTGATTTTTTCAGAATCAGAAAATTCAATCTGTTTTCAGCCCTGGGCGTAGTGAGCATTTTACTTACGGGTGGTATTGCACTGCTGGAGCTTGATCCAAAATACATCGCCATTAAGGAAGCCAGCATACCCGGTTTGATTTTTGTCGCTGTACTCGTTTCTCTTAAAACGCCATATCCCTTGATTAAATCTGTGGTTTACAACCGCTCCTTAGTGAAGATCGACAAAATTACTGCAGCCCTAAAAGAGAATAATACTGAAGCGGCCTTTGAACGCAGCTTAACCGTTGCCACCTACATTCTTGCCGCATCCTTCCTTCTGTCTTCAATTTTGAATTACATACTGGCCAAATTAATTGTGGTTAGCCCTGCCGGTACAGAAGCATTTAACCAGGAATTGGGCAGAATGATGGGGCTGAGTTACCCGGTTATCGCAGTCCCCTCAACCATTGTGTTGGCCATTGCTTTTGCGTATCTCATACGTTCCGTTGGCAAATTCACCTCATTGAAACTCGAAGAAATTATCGTTGATCCTGATGGTGAACCGGAAATGGAACCCAAAAACGAGTTAATTAAGGAACGCTCTGCCAGTTAAGCGATCTACTTCAAGGAAATTCAGGTATGTTGTTTTCTATAGTCAGTACTGATGTTGAACAAAGTTTGCCATTGCGCCAAAAAGCGCGACCGGCTCACATTGAAAGACTCAATAAATTGAAAGAAGAAGGCCGTCTGGTGCTCGCGGGGCCAAACCCTCACATCGAAAGCAACGAGCCAGGTGAAGCAGGTTTTAGCGGCAGCATTGTCATCGCGGAATTCTCCTGCCTTGAGGAGGCCAAATCCTGGGCGCAGGCAGATCCTTTTGTCGAAGCTGGCGTTTACCGCGAGGTTGTTGTAAAACCTTTTAAAAAAGTCCTTCCTTAGTTCAGTAGAATAATTAAAATTAGCCAAATAACGAAACAGATTGAAATCTGTTTCAAAGAGAAATAAGGAAAACATTGTGAACATAATTCGTTCAAATTGCGCGTCAAAACTTTTAACCGCCACCCTGGGTGTGGCAACCCTGCTTTGCGGTCTCTATGCCTCGCTAAGCTACGCACAAGAAACCCGCTATATTTCAGACGTGCTCTATGTACCCTTGCGCAGTGGTGCCGGAAATCAATTTCGGATCATTAATGCCGCGTTAAGAACAGGAACAGAATTAAAATTTCTTGAAGAAACTGCAGATGGCGCATGGGCAAAAGTGGTGACACCCAATGGCGTTGAAGGTTGGATACCCACCCAATACATCATGTCTGACAGGCCTGCACAATTACAGCTAGATGAAGCATTGGTGCGCTTGAATGAAATTGAACAAGCCAATGAAGTATTGAAACAAAAAAACCAGCAATTGATTAGCGAAAACAATGCCTTGCAATCGCAGTCTACCGATGCCTCCACCTCCCGCGACACCATGGCTAAGGAATTAGAACGTATTCGCGTCTTATCGCGCGATGCTTTGCGCCTCGAAAAAGACAATCGAGAGCTATTGGAAAAACACCAACTGATTCAAACTGAGCGTGATAGCCTCTTCGCGGAAAATGAGAATTTAAAGTCTGACCAACGTATGGATTACATGCTTTATGGTGCAGGGCTGATTATTCTCGGCGTCATTCTCGCCCTGGTTGTTCCCGCATTGACGCCTAAAAAAGGCTATACCGAGTGGAAATAAGTCAATAAAGCTTATTGATTATTCGAGCTTAAATCACTAAAGGTAAAAATTTTTATGTTTAAAAAACTGTCTTTGTTTGTATTGCTTTTTCTTAGCATTTTGTCCACTTTAAGCTTTGCTGAGGAGGAGGTTCAAGACAAGAACCAAAATAATTCAAAGCCCCTCGTAATAATGGAAACTGATCTGGGTTCGATGACCATCGAACTCTACCCTGACAAAGCACCGATCACTGTTAAAAATTTTCTAGCCTATGTTGACAGTAAGTTTTACGAAGGCATTATTTTTCACCGCGTTGTTGATAATTTTGTGGTGCAAGCAGGTGGCTACACTTACGACTTCCAAAGGAAAGAAGGCTTGCCCCCCATTAAAAACGAATCGGACAACGGCTTAAAAAACTTGCAAGGCACACTTTCAATGGCGCGCACCAGTGACCCCGACAGTGCCACTTCGCAATTTTTTATCAATATCAAAGATAACCCAAATTTAGATCCAGAAAAAAACAAAGCGGGCTATGCCGTTTTCGGCAAAGTTATTGAAGGTTTTGAGGTAGTGAAAAAAATCGAAGCCGAACCACGTGGAATTTTTCGTCAGTTCCCTGAAGCACCTAATTACGCGGTTCGCATTTTAAAGGCCTACCGAAAGTAATGGCGATTGACCTCAGCGTAAACCTCAATAAAATTGCATTACTTCGAAATTCACGAGAAGGTGACTTTCCAAGACTACTCGATTTTGCACAATGGGCGCTCGATTTGGACGTTGACGGTTTAACCGTACACCCCCGGCCCGATCAACGTCATATCCGCGCAAATGATATTCCTGTACTTGCCGATTTAATAAAACAACACTCAGCTGAAAAAGTGGAATTCAATATCGAAGGCAATCCCTTCGCCGAAGCGCAGGGTAGCTATCCTGGCTTTGTTGAAATTGTGAAGCGTGCGCTACCCCACCAATGTACTTTGGTGCCGGATACGCAAAGTCAACTGACTTCTGATCATGGGTTTGATCTCAGAAAAGAGGGCGAAAAACTCAAGCCTATTATTTCAGAATTGCGAGAACTGGGTGTGCGTGTAAGCCTTTTTATGGATCCGGATATTGAACAAATTAAACTGGCTAAGGAAGTCGGCGCAAATCGCATAGAACTCTATACCGGCCCCTTCGCTCAGGCTTATGACCAAGGTGAACAAAAAGCGCGAACTTCATTTAAAGAGTATTTAGTTGCCGCAGAGTATGCCTTGCTGTTGGGGCTCGGCATCAATGCTGGCCACGATCTCAACCTCGAAAACATGCAGCTTTTTAAAACACTGCCCGGTTTACAGGAAGTGTCTATTGGTCACGCTTTGATGGTCGATGCTTTAAAAATGGGTTTTGATAGGGCCATTGCAGCCTATCTCGCTTGCTGCCGATAAGTGAAATTAAATCAATGAACGATAGCGAAGCCTATCTCAACAAAAAAAAAGCCCTGGCCAATACCCTGACAATATACGGGCGAAAACCTGTGCTCGAAGCATTACAGGATTCAACGCTGCCAATCATGCGTTTACATTTAGCTGAATCGAATCAAAGTGGCAGCACAATAAACGAAATTATTCAGCTTGCTGAAACACGCAAGATTGAAACACGCTTTCATGATCGCCAAGCCTTGTCACGCATTTCCAAAAATAAAAAGCAGGATCAAGGCGTAGCGCTGGATATTAAACTGGCGGGCTTTGCCGATTTTGAGCAAACCCTGAATTCGCCTGGAATCTATCTGGCTCTGGACAAAGTCACCAACCCACAAAACCTTGGCATGATTATTCGAACTGTTTGTGCCTCATCGCTTAAAGGATTGATTTTGCCGCGCAAAGGTGGCGCACGTTTAGATCCGCTGGTTATCAAGGCGAGTGCCGGCACGGTATTTAAGGCCAATATCTTTTGGTGCGACTCGCTCGAACAATCTCTGCAAACCCTTTCTAAGCATGGCGCGTGCATAATCGGCCTGGATGCCAATGCCTCAAAGGATTGGAATTCCTACCCCTACCCCAAGCATTGTGTGTTTGTTCTGGGCAACGAAACTGAAGGGCTGAGTCGCGAAGTTCAACAATGCTGCCACGATTTCACCAAAATACCGATGAACAATGGCGTTGAATCCTTAAATGTGGCAGTTACGGCAGGCCTACTCGCCTTTACTAACTTCAAGGCTTAGCCCTTAGAGTCTCTCTCCTTTACAGTCCAAAGCAGGTAAAAGCCAGGTCAATCTGGCATTCGCTTCTGGTTTACTATTCGATTACTATTTCAATATAAAAATAAGTGTCCTTGTGCCGTCAATTAACAGGAAACAATATGATTCAGCATTCTTCCCTCTCTCGCCGCCAGCTCATGCAAATTGCTGCCCTACTGGGCGCCGGACTCAGTCTTCCCGGATTAAGTTTTGGAGGCAATAAAAAAGCACCCCTCTATAAAATCTCTCTCGCACAATATTCTCTTCATCGCAGCTTTCGCAGCGGTAAATTGAAAGCCGTGGATTTTGCACGCATCAGTCGCGAAGAATTTGGCCTTGATGCAATTGAATACGTCAACCAATTTTATTTTGATTCGCTAAACGACAAATTGGTAAAAGAATTAAAAACACGTGCAGATAATGAAGGCGTAAAAAGTTTGTTGATCATGTGCGATCACGAAGGCGCCTTGGGTGACCCCGATTCGAACTTGCGTAAAATCGCAGTAAAAAATCATTACCGTTGGGCGGATGCCGCTCACGTACTTGGTTGCCACTCACTTAGAGTCAATGCGCAAAGTGCTGGCTCTTATCAAGAGCAAATGAAATTTGCCGCAGACGGTTTAAATCAATTGGCAGCGTATTGCGAAAAACTTGATCTCAATGTGATTGTAGAAAATCACGGCGGTTATTCGTCGAATGGCGCATGGCTGGCAGGTGTCATGAAACTTGCCGATAATCCACGCGTGGGCACCCTTCCGGATTTTGGAAATTTTATTATCAATCGCGAAACCGGAGAAAGTTACGATAAATATCAAGGGGTACAAGAACTACTACCCTTTGCTAAAGCAGTCAGCGCCAAAGCTTATAAATTTAACGACAAAGGCGAAGAACCCGATATTGATTTTTTCCGCATGATGAAAATGGTGGTTGATGCAGGATATTCCGGTTATGTTGGCATTGAATACGAAGGCGAAGATGATGACGAAGTCAAAGGCATTAAGCTGACCCAAAATTTACTGGAAACCGTACGCACTACATTGATTTAAAAATATTGGTATAAGAAATCATGAATTTAAATATTAAAGCAAAAAAGAAACACAGCTATGATGCGATAGTCATCGGCACCGGTATTACAGGTGGCTGGGCTGCCAAAGAACTTTGTGAAAAAGGTTTAAAAACTTTGGTGCTGGAACGAGGCCGCAATGTTGAACACGTTAAAGACTATCCCACCGCATTAAAGCACGATTGGGAATTACCTTATCATGGAAAAATTTCACAAAAAGATATTGAACAATATCCCGTACAGAATGCCACCGGTTTTTTTACTCAGGCGAACAAACACTGGTGGGTCAATGACCTTGAAAATCCTTACACACAGGAAAAACCCTTTGGCTGGGTGCGCGGTTACCACGTAGGCGGTCGCTCCATCATGTGGGGACGACAAAGTTACCGCTTAAGTGATTTGGATTTTGAAGCCAATGCAAAAGATGGCATTGCAGTTGACTGGCCCATTCGCTACAAAGATATTGCTCCCTGGTATAGTTACGTTGAAAAGTTTGCAGGCGTGAATGGCAGCAAGGAAAATCTTCCTCAACTGCCCGACGGCGAATTTCTGCCACCCATGCAAATGACTTGCATCGAAGAAGCTGTTGCCAAACGAATTGCCAAAAACTTTTCAGGACGCCGAATGATTATCGGCCGCACTGCAAATTTGACCCAAAGCATTCACGGACGCGGCGCCTGCCAATATCGCAATCGCTGTGTGCGCGGCTGTCCTTACGGCGCCTATTTCAGCAGCAACGCATCTACCCTTCCCGCAGCAGCGGCAACGGGCAATATGACCTTGCGCCCTTATTCATTTGCGACTGAAATTCTTTACGACAATGACACACAAAAAGCCACCGGTGTGCGCGTACTCGATACGGAAACCATGGAGGTAATGGAGTTCTTTTCAAAAATTGTGTTTGTGAATGCTTCCACCTTGCCTTCCACAGCTCTACTGCTGAAATCCAAATCGGAACGCTTCCCCAACGGCATGGGAAATGACAGTGGCGAACTCGGACACAATTTAATGGATCATCACCACGTTGTGGGTGCCAGCGGTTGGACTGAAGAGTTTGCAGATAAATATCACTACGGTCGCCGACCCAATGGCATTTATATTCCACGTTTTCGGAACATTGCAGAAAAACGCGATGATTTTATTCGCGGCTACGGGTATCAAGGCGGCTCCGGTCGCGAAACCTGGACACGCGGTGAAACCTCATTGGCAATTGGAGAAGAACTCAAAGCGGAACTGATGCAGCCTGGCCCCTGGGCAATGGGCATCAACGGCTTTGGTGAATTTTTACCGTATCACGAAAACCGAATTTCTATTAACTACGAGTTAAATGATAAATGGGGACAGCCAACACTCACTATCGATTGTGAATTGAAAGAAAACGAACTCAAGATGCGTAAAGATATGGCAGAAAGTGCAGTCGAAATGCTTGAAGCTGCCGGTCTTAAAAATGTGAATTCCTTCAACGCCGATTTCAAACCCGGCCTCGGCATTCACGAAATGGGCACTGCACGTATGGGACGCGATCCATCAAGCTCTGTGCTGAATGCTAACAATCAGATTCATGCTGTGAAAAATGTTTTTGTTACCGACGGCTCTTGCATGACATCATCAGCCAACCAAAACCCTTCTCTTACCTATATGGCATTAACTGCACGCGCGGCAGATTTTGCTGTTGAAGAATTAAAGCGAAACAACCTATGAACTACGAAATAAAAAGACGCGAACTTATCAAAAACGCAGCCACCAGTTTGGGGTATCTGCTGACAGCGGGCTCCATGTCTTCGTTATTAAGTGCATGTGCAAAGGGAGAGCAAAATTCAGCCGAATCGGAAGGGAATTCAGGGCAAGATACCGCTGCCAGGTCAGCGTTACTCAGCCCCCACCAAATGCACAACTTAAGAATTTTATGTGATATTATCCTTCCCGAAACTGACACTCCAGGTGCCATAGCGGCAGGCGTTCCAGAATTTATCGCCTCCATTGTGCAGGATGTTTTTACACTTGAAGATCAGAATAAATTTAACGACGGACTTTTTTCTCTGGATTTGTTTTGTACCGGGGTCTATCAAAAAAATTACGTTGATTTACCCGAACACAAGCATAAAAAAATTGCCCAGCATCTCAACCTTGCGGCTTACAAAAAAGATTCAGATATTAAAAAAGTTCTTCAACAAAAAAGCCAATTAGACGACAAAGCTATAGAAAGTGCGGTGCACTATTTTTCATTGGTAAAACAACTGACCGTTTTTGGTTTTTATACTTCAGAAGTGGGCGCCACACAGGTCCTTCAATACAACCCCATTCCGGGGCGTTTTGACGGTTGTGTGCCACTTGAAGATATTGGGAAAGCCTGGGCAACACGCAGATAAAACAAATAACACTGGCTAACTCTGGAGATAAACATGAGTAAAGTACGTATGGGCATGGTGGGGGGCGGTCCAGACGCCTTCATTGGCGCTGTACATCGTATTGCATCACGCATTGATGGGGAAATTGAACTGGTTTGCGGCGCCTTTAGTCGCGACCCGGTTAAATCCAAACAAGCAGGCCAAGCACTCTATCTACCTGAAAATCGTTGTTACGAAAGCTATCAGGCCATGATGGATGCCGAGGCCGATCTTCCCGTAGATGAACGCATGGAATTCGTCGCCATCGTCACACCTAATAGTACCCACTACCCCATTGCCTCCCTGGCCTTGTCCAAAGGTTTTCACGTTATGTGTGATAAACCCGCTACCTTCAATTTGCAGGAAGCGGTGGAACTCAAAAAGCAGGTCGAAGACTGCGGGTTACTCTTCGGCCTGACACACACCTATACCGGCTACCCCATGGCCAAGGAAGCGCGTGCGCGAGTGGCTCGTGGTGAACTAGGCAGAATCACCAAGGTGGTTGCGGAATACAATCAAGGTTGGCTCGCCGCCAAAATGAACTCCGACGATGGCAAACAAGCTGCCTGGCGTCTGGACCCAAAATACGCTGGGGCTAGCTGCTGTATGGGTGATATTGGCGTGCACGCCGCTAACCTTGCCGAATTTATTACCGGCGATGCCATTAGCGAAGTACTTGCAGAACTCAACAGCATCGAAGAAGGTCGACAATTAGACGACGACGGCGCAGCCTTATTAAGATTTTCCAAAGGTGCGCGTGGCGTGTTGTTCGCCAGTCAAATCGCAGTGGGCGAAGAAAACAATTTACGCATTCGTGTTTACGGCAGTAAAGGTGGCCTGGAATGGCACCAACAGGAGCCCAACACCCTCTATATAAAATGGGGTGATAAGCCCGAAGAAATAGTACGTGCTGGCAACGACTATGTAGGCGAGGAAGCGCAAGCCAATTCTCGCACGCCTTTTGGTCACCCGGAGGGCTACCTTGAAGCCTTTGCCAATTTATACAAACATTTCGCGGCAGCGGTGAAAGTAGAAAGAGGCAAGGCGCGCGAGCCTGGCATCAAGGATATTCCCTATGTACCCGGTATTGCCGATGGCATAGCCGGTATGGCGTTTATCGAAGCGGTTGTGGAAAGCAGCCAACAAGGTGGAACCTGGGTAAAAATCCAGGATTAAAGTCATCAGCTAACTCAGATAACTCATATAACAGCGAGGAACCAACATGAAAGGTCCGGCTATATTTTTAGCACAGTTTATGGGCGATGAAGCCCCGTTTAATTCACTCGAAACCATTCTCGATTGGGCCGCATCACTCGGCTATAAGGGTATACAAATCCCCACCTGGGATGCACGCTGCATCGATTTAAAATTAGCCTCAGAAAGTAAAGATTACTGCGATGAACTCAAAGCCAAATTCACCGAACGTGGATTGGAAATCACCGAACTTTCTACGCACTTGCAAGGCCAACTCGTTGCTGTGCATCCCGCTTATGATTTAATGTTTGACGGCTTTGCTCCTGAAGCCTTTCGCAACAATCCTAAAGCGCGTACCGAATGGGCCATTGAACAAGTGAAATACGCTGCGCGTGCGAGTGGCAATCTTGGTTTGAATTCACACGCGACATTTTCCGGCGCCCTACTCTGGCACACCATGTACCCCTGGCCACAGCGCCCCGCTGGCTTAGTTGAAGCTGGCTTTGCCGAGCTGGCCAAGCGTTGGGTACCGATTCTCGATGTGTTTGAAGAAAGCGGTGTGGATGCCTGTTATGAATTGCACCCCGGAGAAGACTTGCACGATGGCGTCACGTTTGAATTATTTCTGGATGCAGTAAACAATCATCCGCGCGCAAATATTCTCTATGATCCCAGCCATTTTGTTTTGCAGCAGTTGGATTACCTTGGCTTCATCGATGTGTATCACGAGCGCATTAAAGCCTTCCATGTAAAAGACGCGGAGTTTATTCCTTCAGCCAAATGTGGTGTCTACGGCGGCTATCAGGGTTGGACAGACAGACCCGGACGTTTCCGTTCACTCGGTGACGGGCAAGTTGATTTCAGTGGTATTTTCAGTCGTTTTTGCAAATACGGTTTCGAAGGCTGGGCCGTGCTGGAATGGGAATGCTGCTTAAAACACCCCGAAGACGGTGCACGCGAAGGCGCGCCCTTTATTCAAAAACACATGATCAGGAAAGTGGAGAAAGCCTTCGACGATTTTGCCGCAGTCGCTCCTGATGAACAACTCAACAATAAAGTTTTGGGGATTTAAAACATAACAATAACGAAAGGCCAAAAATTATGACTACTACAAATCAAGATAAAATTTTCTTTGCCTGCTGCGTTTCTCTCGTAGTCACGGCAATGACTTTTGCAATTCGTGCGGGGATCCTGGGTGAACTCAGCACAGAGTTTACCTTCACCGATACACAACTTGGCTGGATTAATTCCATGGCCTTTCTGGGCTTCCCGGTTGCGACTATGTTTGGTGGGTTAATCTACAACCATATCGGTGCAAAAAATCTTTTAATTATTGCCTTTGTCGGCCACCTCGTTGGTTTGGTGTTAACCATTTTCTCTGGCGGCTTCTGGGGCTTGCTCATTTCAACTTTCTGTATTGGTTTTGCCAATGGTTCAGTTGAAGCCGGTGCAAACCCACTGATTGCCGATATTTATCACACCAACAAAACTACCATGCTGAATAAATTTCACGTGTGGTTCCCCGGCGGCATCGTAATCGGCGCATTGATCGCTTTTGCAATGACCAAAATGGGTATGGGCTGGAAGCTACAAATTGCTGTGATGTTTATCCCCACCGCACTCTACGGCTACCTGGTGTTTACTGAAGACTTTCCGCCCATGGCGAATTCAGAAGTATCTACGTCCAAGAACATTATTAGCTTGTTCTCACCGCTCTACATTTTCATGCTTGTATGTATGACTTTGACAGCAACTACCGAGCTAGGCACTCAACAATGGGTAGAAAGAATACTTGGCGAGTCCGGTGCACACCCAATGATAATTTTGGCGATGGTGACTGGCTTAATGGCCGTTGGCCGATTCTTTGCGGGCCCCATTGTTCATGCACTTAACCCGGCAGGTGTACTCCTTGGTGGTGCAATTGTTGCCGCTATTGGTATTTATCTCATGAGCAGTGCATCTGGCATTATGGTTTATATCTCAGCCATTTTATTTGCTATCGGTGTGATGTACTTCTGGCCAACCATGATTGGATTTATCAGCGAATATCAACCCAAAACCGGTGCCTTAGGCTTATCCCTAATCGGCGGTTTAGGTATGTTCTCTGTAAGTATGTGGAACCCTGTGATAGGTAGCTGGTTAGATAAAGCACGCGAAGAAGCACTGGCTTCAGGTGTAACTAAAGAAGCAGCCGACCTCGCAGCGGGCCAAGCCACACTCTCCAACCTGGCCTTATTCCCATTAGCGCTGGTTGTACTGTTTGCGATTCTCTTTTTCTTTATGAGAAAGCGCGGACACGATCCCGAAAAAATGGAAAAAGCTGAGGAACAACCACAGCTGTAAATTATTAAATATGGTATGTAGTAAAAAGCCAGCGCTTAAACCCGCTGGCTTTTTTATTTGGAGCACCAAGTGAAAAACAGCATTACCAGCAAACTCGAAATCATCAACATTCAAAACAAAAAACGCAGAATCGTGTATGAGGAAGCAGGATTATTTGAAGCGCCCAATTGGAGTCGCGATGGCAACTATTTAATTTTTAATCGCCAGGGTCAACTTTATAAATTCGAATTTGAATCCAACACAACTCAATTAATTCCGAGCGACTTTGCTATTCGCAATAACAACGATCACGGGCTCTCACCCGATGGAAAACACATTGCCCTCAGCCATCACAGTAGTGATACGAAAGACCAGGGCGATTCCATTATTTACATCATGCCCAGCGAAGGCGACACACCCACGCGAATTACAGAACTTGGCCCATCCTACTGGCATGGCTGGTCGCCCGACGGAAAAAGCCTTGCTTACACCGCAGGCCGAGCGAATAACGCTAGCTTTAATATCTACGCGATTGATATCGCGAGCAAAGTGGAAACGCAACTCACGTTCACTCAAGGACTCGACGATGGCCCGGATTATTCCGCCTGCGGAAACTATATTTATTTCAATTCCTATCGCAGTGGCATGATGCAAATTTGGCGCATAGACGCTGATGGCAACAACCCAACGCAGATTATTAAATCAAAGCATTCTGATTGGTTTCCACATCCTTCACCTGATGGCAAATATCTTGTTTTTATCCGTTATCTAAAAGACCAAAAAGAAGCTCACCCTTTTGGGCAAGACGTACAACTGATGTTATATGAGATAAAAACAAATACGCTTATAGCGCTAACAGATATTTTTTACGGTGGCCAAGGTACAATAAATGTGCCCTCTTGGGCGCCTGATAGTAATGGACTTGCGTTTGTGAGTTATCAGCAAGTTAGTGAAAATTGACAGATAAAGCTACGCGAATTAAGGTTGGCAGCTAATAAGGGAAAATTTGAAAAGGAGTATTCAGTGCAAGTGATCAAAACCATGCCGCCTGGCGCACCAGGTACAAGAAAGTACACCGAAGAGTGGCATGAACAACTCGTCGCAGTGCGTTACCGCCAAGACGATATTCAGAGAAGAATCCTCACAACCATTGAAATTATCGTAGACCAAAGGCCTCTTCGAAAGGCGTTCCCCGCTCACAATCCAAAACTTTCCAGAGAAATGCAAGTCGTTAACATTCAGATCGATTACAGGGAGAAAGACCTGCGCACCAAAGTCAAAGCAGCAGGTGGACGATGGCTTCCTCATTTGGGCGCTTGGGCCTTGCCCTACCGTGAAGTAAAAATGCTTGGATTACTTGGAAGAATTATGTAGATTAAATAATCAAATTCCTGGATATAGACATGTCTACATTTAGACAATGGATACCTGGATTTAGATATAAATGTCTAGATTTAGACAGAAAGTCTATATCTGGGCATCCATCTAATAATATTGTTAAATGGAAACAGACATTAAAAATAGAACGCAAGAAATATACGAAAGCTACCGAAGTGATCCAACTGAACATTTCGACGAAAAATGCTTTCTAAAATATTTCAGCAAAACTAGAAACGGCTCTCCAAGAGAGGGACTAGCGAATCACATAAAAAAAGGAAGATTCATTAAGCATATTCAACTTGAATACGGAATTTGTTTCTCCGAGAAGGATATTGAGAAAGAGTGGGCCTTGGGCGGGTTTATTTCAAGAATAAAAGAATTGCAAGTATCGAAGCGTTCCTCCAAAGCATCATTTAGAAATAAGGAAAAATATGGTTTTGAATTAAATCTTAGTATTTTTGTAAATCTACTTCTAATTATTGTAATGTTAGGAACTTTTAAATATAAAATTGCCTTTTACTTTGTTGTCGTTGTAGCAGTAATAATTAATGTATTCCATATTGCACTTTATTATAATAACAAGTTTTACTTGGCAAGGTTAAAAAGAGCTATCGATGAAATACAAATCATTTAACAATAAGTTCAACGCGACATTTTCTGCTTCGCTTCGTTT
Source organism: Cellvibrionaceae bacterium (assembly GCA_050299435.1). Lineage (GTDB taxonomy): Bacteria > Pseudomonadota > Gammaproteobacteria > Pseudomonadales > Cellvibrionaceae > 1162T-S-0a-05. Next base: position 18,921 of record JBNKVX010000059.1, read on the forward strand.
TGCAGTGGGCTGCGCCCACTATACTGCAAAACTACACTACACAGTAAATGCGCGTTAATCTTGGTGTTAGGCGAATATAGAAACAAACTATGAATCTAGGTTTTTGCTTAAGTGGAAATGCTTCGAATGATGGTAGTTTTTTTGATGAACGAACACCAGATGGAGTTTTATGTGAGGAGTGTGGTACTTGTTTAGATCTAAGCTACTGCCCAGAATATATAGAAATTCATCGTTCTAAGAAATATGACATTTCATATACGCAGGATTTGCGTACATTATATTCTGAGAATTTCGTGCAATTCTGTCGAAATGAGCTGCGATGCGATGAAGATTTTACTAAAATCTCTACGGGCCAATTCAATTATTACTATATGACTCCGAAGAATATTGTAGAGTTTGATTGTGAAAGAAGAGAAACTAAATTCTTAGGCCCATGCATGTCTTGTGGCGGATTTAGAGACGTTGCCGGCGCTCATCCAGTATTCCTAAAAGAATCTGCCCAACTTGGTAGCTGTTTCTACAGAACTAATATTCATTTTGCATCGGGAAAAACAAAGCATTTCCTAATCCTAACTTCGGTGGAGTGGGCCGAAAAACTAAAAGGACAAAAATTTCGAGGTTTGTCGCTTGAAGCAATATCATCTCAAAATGGTAAAAGCGCCTAACAAAGCAAGCAAGCGGGACAATTGTTACGCTGCGCTTCACAATTGCCCGTTCTTGCGGCGTTATGCATAAAATACTATGGCCGGACCAACAGTAGGAATTTTGCTAGAAGAAAAATTGAGTGAGAATGCCAAGGAAGAGATATTGGCTTTCATTCAATCTATTTCGAATGAAGTCAGAGGTAAAGATTTTTGGGTAAACGGAGGACCGCTAGGGTATGAGTTTGGTCCAGACTATCCCGAAGAAATCAATGAATATGCACCTCTTAGAACATTAATTGGATGGGCTCCAAAAGATATTATTGGGTTGTACGCCATGTGCAACGGAGAACGAGATCATGTAGCCCTTGGTGAAGTTGCTTTTGGTATAGCAAAACTCGTGAATGGTAAAATTGCGTTTGGCCATTTGCTGAGTCGCTATACTCAAGATGCCGAAATATTAGAAGATCCAGGTGTTGTAGAGTACCAGGAAGAGTCAATCATAAATCCAGAACTGTTTGGGCGCTGGCTACGACACAGAGATTTTCAAATGGTGAAGTAATGCATAACAAAAATGTCAATTTGACCTCGTTACGCTTCGCTTCTCTCGGCAAATTACATTGGCGTTAGGCAAATCCATGAAAGCGGTCAATTTAACTTTAGTTCTATTGTTAGCTGGTTGTACGTCGTATGAGATTACAAATAGTTGTAAGGAGCTAGCGGTAGAATCCAATTGGGAAGTATTAAAAGAACCTGAAAAAGAAATATCACGCCTTCTATACCTGTCAGAGGAAACTGATATTTGGCTAAAAAATACTGACGGAAAATATGCAGTTTGTAGCCCATGCCAAGGAGGCGCAGATCGAGCGTCATCATTTGGGTATGTAGATGAACAATCTGAAATAAAAATTGAGAAATTGGTAATACAAAATTGTGGCCCGTATTGAAAACACAAGTAAAATGCCTAACAAAGCAACACACAACGTCACCTTCGGTGCCGTACGGACTCGCCTGTCGGCTCGCTCGTGGTTGCGGCGTTAGAAGTCTCTGGGAGAGCAGTTCATGAATAAAATCGTAGTTGGAATTGTATTCTGGATTTTTTCTATTCCTTCTTTTGCTTGCAGCTGTATCGATTGGGATTTCGAAGATAGAATTAAAAAGGCCCATTCCATATATGTAGGTGTTGTAAGGAAAGCTGAACACGTTAC
>JBNKVX010000060.1:0-20274 GCA_050299435.1 Cellvibrionaceae bacterium
TATCTACCGAAATCAGGGGCACTGGCGCGGGGCAGAAACAAGAACTCAGATCTCTACTGGCTCTATGGCGTCGACAAAAACCGCGAGCAGATTGTCGTCTTCAATTTGGCAGAAAATATTGTCCACATCGTTTTAGCACGCTTACCCGATGCGCCCGAGGGTACTAAGGGTATCTCTTTGTTTATTGTTCCAAAATTTCTGCCAAATGATGATGGTACGGTGGGTGAACGCAATGCCGTTAATTGTGGGTCACTTGAACACAAAATGGGTATACATGGAAACGCGACAGCCCTGTTAAATTTTGATGGGGCGAAGGGTTTTCTGATAGGGCCACCCAACAAAGGCCTGAATTGCATGTTCACATTTATGAATACCGCGCGTCTTGGTACGGCTTGTCAGGGTTTGGCGCATGCAGAGGTGGGTTACCAGCTGTCTTCACGGTACGCGAAAGACCGTTTGCAAATGCGCTCATTGTCGGGCCCCAAAAATCCAGAGGGGCCTGCCGATCCTATTATTGTTCATCCCGATGTTAGACGTATGTTACTAACTCAGAGAGCTTTTGCTGAGGGTGGACGTATGTTGATCTATTACGCTGCCCAACAAGTTGATATTCAACATCACGCTGAAGAAGGCAGTGAAGAAGATAAAAACGCCGATGATTTATTGGCTTTTCTCACCCCTATTGCAAAGGCATTTCTAACTGAAACAGGATTTGAATCAGCAAATTTGGGCATGCAATGTTTTGGCGGCCACGGCTATATTAAAGAGTGGGGTGCAGAGCAGAATGTGCGCGATTGCCGAATATCTATGTTGTATGAAGGCACAACCGGAATTCAGGCTTTGGACTTGTTGGGCAGAAAAGTTTTAATGAGCCAGGGAGAAATTCTTAAGAAATTCACAAAAATTGTGCACAAATTTTGCGAAGCCAACAAGGACAATGAAGCTTACAAAGAATTTATTCTTCCCCTGATGGAGTTGAATAAGGAGTGGGGCGAAATCACCATGCATGTCGGCTTGACAGCGATGGAAAATCCAGAAGAGGTGGGTGCGGCCGCGTATGACTATTTAATGTACTCTGGCTATGTCACATTAGCGTATCTCTGGGCAAGGGCAGCGATTGTGGCTTTGAATGCATCAGGCGATGAAAAATTTTATGCAGCAAAAATACACACAGCGCGATTTTATTTTCAGAGAATATTACCTCGCACTACTAGTCATGCGGCAAATATAAAATCGGGTTCAGCAAATTTGTTAGCAATGGAAACAGACCAATTCTAATAAAAAAGGCCTAATTATGGTTGCACGTTTTGAAACTCTGGATCGTTTGCTGGAAGATGCATTTAATCGTTTTGCGGATCTTCCGGCATTCACTTGTATGGGGCATACTTTAAGTTATCAGGATATTGATGAATTAAGTCAACGTTTTGCCAGCTACCTGCTTCATCATACGTCCTTGCAAAGAGGTGATCGAATTGCAATCCAGATGCCGAATATCTTGCAATTTCCCGTGGTACTGTATGGCGCAATTCGCGCGGGTATCGTTGTTGTTAATGTAAACCCGCTATATACCCCAAGAGAAATTAAACACCAACTTCAGGACAGTGGCGCTAAAGCGCTCGTTGTATTGAGTAATGTCGCGGCGAATGTTGCAAGTATTATTCAGGAAACAGAGGTGCAAACTGTTGTCACAACAGACTTGGCCGATTTGCATCCTACAGGTAAACGTTTGTTGATTAATTTTGTGGTGAAAAAAATTAAGAAATTGGTGCCGACTTTTTCCTTTAAAGAAAGTATTCAATTGCGAAAAGCACTCTCTTTGGGTGATAAGCCTTTTGAGAAACCCGACTTTGCAGGAGATGATACGGTCGTTTTGCAGTATACCGGTGGTACGACTGGTGTCGCGAAAGGAGCCATGTTAACGCATGGAAATCTTAGCTCGAATGTGTGGCAAATGATTTCACACATGCCCCATTTGTTTGTAGATGGCAAAGAAGTGTGGGTGGCTTGTTTACCGTTTTACCATATCTATGCATTTAATATGCATGGCTTGTGTGCGATTTCCACCGGAGGGCACAATATCCTTATTCCCAACCCGCGAGACTTGGCTGCCTTGGTTAAAGCGATTGCGGATAAAGGTATTACCATTTTTATTGGAATTAATACCTTGTTGAATGCGCTGAGTCGTTACGAACCATTTAAACAACTGGATTTTAAAAGTTTGAAAGTGACCACCGCTGGTGGCATGGCGCTCACTGAAGATGTTGCCAGGGCTTGGCAGGAAGTGACAAAAAGTTTGCTCAGTGAAGGCTATGGTCTTACCGAGACCTCGCCCGTTGTGTGCGGGAATCCAATCGATGCCGTTCAAATAGGTACGATAGGAACACCTTTGCCGGAAACTGAATTAAAAGTCATTGATGAACAAGGGCAATCCTTACCCATTGGTGAGGTAGGAGAACTTTGTGTTCGTGGCCCACAAGTTATGAAAGGCTACTGGCATAAGCCTGAGGAAACAGCCAAAGTTCTCTCGGAAGATGGTTGGCTTCGTACCGGCGATATGGCGATTATTAAGGATGATGGCTACGTAAAGATTGTTGATCGAAAAAAAGATATGATTTTGGTTTCGGGTTTTAATGTTTACCCGAATGAAATCGAAGATGTCGCCTGCACCCATCCAAATATTGTAGAGGCGGCGGCGATAGGAATACCCGACGAAGAGTCAGGTGAGGTCGTAAAACTTTTTGTTGTAAGAGATGATAGTAATCTCAGCGAGGAGGACGTTATTGCTCATTGTAAGGAACGTCTTACAGGCTATAAAAGACCTAAATTTATTGAATTTAAAGATGCCTTACCTAAATCGAATGTTGGTAAGATTTTACGAAAAGATTTGCGTGATAATCTTTCACAAAATTAATTCCCTGTCTTAGGTAGCAACCATGTTGGAAATTCTGGAATCTCTCGAAGCCTGGCATTGGATGTTATTAGCGATAGTTTTACTTGGACTGGAAGCGCTTGGTGCCGGTGGAATTTTAATGGGCGCCGGTGTTGCCGCATTTTTCACCTGTTTCGTGGCTTTTTCTGATGCTGAGTGGCAAGTGCAGGTAAGCGTGTTTGTTTTTTTATCGGGTTTTCTTTCCCTAATTTATTACAAGAAATTTCTCCCCCATATTAACAAAGCAGATTCCTTGCAGTCACAAAAGTCGAACAAGTCAGAAAACTCTCCTTTTGCAGATATGGTGGGTTTATGTGGTGTGGTTATTGTTTCAAATGATGGCCAATTTGGAGAAGCCTTGATAAAGGGGAAGCCGTGGAAAATCACCTGTAAACAAAACCTTAAAGTGGATGATGAAGTTAGCGTAAAGCGTTGTAATGGTAAAACTCTAGCCGTGTATAAACTAATCTAATCCTATGCCAACCAACGCACTTATATTATCGGGAGGTGGAGCGCGAGCGAGTTACCAGGCTGGAGTGCTTAGAGCGATAGCCGATATTCTTCCTGAATTAGAGAATCCTTTTCCGATTATTTGCGGGACTTCGGCGGGTGCAGTTAATGCAGCTTCCTTAGCTGCACACCCAGCTGGATTTCATCAGGCGGCCATCGATTTATCTGATACCTGGCGTAACCTCGAAATGCATCAAGTATTTAAAACGGGCTGGTTCAGTCTGTTGGGTGGCCCAATGAAAGTTGCATTTTCCCTGCTTAATAATGGTGTTGGAAAAAGTAAGCCTTTGGGACTTTTAGATAATTCACCACTTCGAGATTTCCTGCAGTCGGTCATACCTTTTCAAAACATACAAAAAAAAATAGATGCAGGAATATTGGAGGCGCTCAGTGTGACAGCCTTGGGTTACAACTCCGGGGAATCTGTTTCGTTTTTTCAGGGTCAAGCTTCCTTAAGAGGATGGCGTCGTTATCGGCGAGTCGGCACGCCGGATAAAATTACGGTAGATCATCTCTTGGCTTCTTCTGCAATTCCTACAATTTTTCCGGCACAAGCTCTAAAACGCGAATACTTTGGCGACGGTGCAATGAGGCAGATGGCGCCAATCAGTCCAGCCTTACATTTAGGTGCTGATAGAGTATTTATCATCGGTGTAAGTGGAAATCGTAATCCGGCACATTGGGGTAAGCGTGGAAAGATATCTGCAAAGCATTCGCCTTCTATCGCGCAGATTATTGGCCAAATGTTTAATTCCGCTTTTATTGATGCGCTTGAAGGCGACATTGAACACCTGGAAAGAGTTAATTCATTATTAACTTTGTTGGGCCAGGAACGCTGTGAAGAAACTGGACATTTACGGCCGGTCGATACAATGATAATTTCACCCTCGAAAGAGCTCGATAAAATTGCGGGACGAAAAATAAGAAAATTGCCGCCACCCATGCGCTTTTTTATGCGCCGCACCGGCGCAACAGCAAGGGGAGGTGGCTCCGCTGCAGCAAGTTATCTTTTATTTACTCATGAATACTGTAATGAGCTGATGGATTTGGGTTATCAAGATGCCATGTGGGAACGCGAAGCAATTGAGAACTTTTTTAAAGACGATAAGTAAAATAAATGGAATACATTTGCAACTGACAATAATTTGTCGAGCGAACAAAAATTGTCAATCAAACTATGAGACACCCTTGAGCCCATCCTAAAGTAGGTAGCCTCATTTGCACGCAGGTCTACATGCCTGCGCGAAAAACAACCATTTAATTTTCCCTTGTCCACCTGTAGAATTAACTCGCCTTTTATCAATAAAAAAGTGATTCTGGCAGAATAATTGAATATCTTAACTTTGCGAAATTCATATTTGTTCAACGAAATATGAAAATTTAAAACTGAAACAGAAAATGACATTCAAAAAAGACAACAAAGATGACAGTACGACTACACCGTTTAAATATTTACCGATATGGCGTGGAGAATAACTCGTTTAATTTTCTTTGAGTTATTCTAGAGGTGTATTTTCTGTATCTGATTGGGAGGAAGGTGCATGTTAGACAAGGTGTTATTAAATGATCACAACTATCCGTTGAAGGTGTTGTTTGTTGATGATGAAGCAGTCCAATGCCAAATCTACGAAAGTATTTTCGTCGGTCGCTGCGAAATCGAAGTGGCCCGTAGCGCCTCAGAAGCCAAAGAGATATTGGCCGCTAAACCTGGTGAAATTGCTGTTATTGTTTCTGATATCTGTATGCCAACGGAATCAGGTATCGAGCTGCTGAAATACGTAAAGGAAAATTATCCGTCAGTTGTCAGGATTCTGGCTTCAGCTTACGCCACCTCAGACATTCATGCTGCTATCAGTGCGATTAATGAATGCGCTGTACACAAGTATTTGCAAAAGCCTCTCCAAATAGAACCTTTGCGTAAGGAAATTAAAGAAGCATTTGAAATGTATTTACATGCAACACTCGATACGCATTTGGCTCAACATCCCGGCACCTTATATGACGAATTCAAGTCTGCTTGTGATCGTTGGACCTTGCACAATGTTGATTTAAGCCAGGAATTACGTGCACTCGACTATGGACTATGCGGGATTATTTCGGTTTTTCGTGAGAAAGTTACCAACACGCTGTTACGTGATGCGGCGGAAGAGGTCTTAAACAAAATGGACGAGTACGTTGAAAATATCTTGTGTTCGAGCATGCTCTACAGTCACACAGACACAAAAGGCGAGTTTTATTTAAACCGCTCGAGCGATTTAAAACATTAATTTGAAACCAAGTTAATAACGGTGCACTCACGCCTCTAAAACGTACATCTCCGACATTGATGTGGTGATGTACGTAATAAAAAACTAGTCAACGTTGTCGATAAGCGATCGAGCTATACCCAATTCCAGTCCACGTATTTCTGCCAAGCCTTTAATTCTGCCTATACCTGAATAACCCGGATTTGTTTTTCTCTTCAGATCGTCCATCATTTGATGTCCATGGTCGGGTCTCATGGGAATAGAAACCTGACGTTTTTTCGAAATTTCCAAAATTGCTTTTACAAGCTCGTACATGTCAGTGTCGCCATCAAGATGTGCAGCCTCTAAAAAATTTCCAGAAGGATCGCGTTTAACATTGCGCAGGTGGACAAAGTTAACGCGATCTGAAAATCGTCTCATCATATAGGGCAGATCATTATCAGCATTCACCCCATAAGAACCTGCACAAAAACACAAACCATTTGAGGGATTGGGCACTTTTTCAACTAACTGCTGAACGTCGTCCTTGTTACAAATAATGCGTGGCAGGCCAAAGATAGAATAAGGTGGGTCATCGGGATGAATCGCCATTTTAATACCAACTTCGTCGGCTATCGGACAGATAATGTTAAGGAAATATACCAAATGTTCACGAAGCTTGGCAGCATCTATGCCTTTATATCTGTCCAAAGCGTGCTGAAAATTTTCGAGATCGAAACTTTCCTCGCTCCCAGGCAAACCGGCGATGATGGTATTAGCAAGTTGGTATTTCTTCTCCTGGGTCATTTCCTTGTAAGCGCCTTCGGCAGCTGCAAGTTCGCGTGCTGTATAGTCTTTTTCTGCGCCAGGTCGTTTTAACAACATTACGTCAAAGATAATCAGGCCTGTTTTTTCGAAATTCAGCGCCCTGGAACCATCTTCAAGCTCAAAACCCAAATCTGTGCGGGTCCAATCCAGCACCGGCATGAAGTTGTAGGTCACTACCTCAATACCACACTCTGCGAGGTTTCGCAGCGATTGCCCGTAGTTCTGTATATAACGATCAAAATTCCCACTTTGGGTTTTAATGTCTTCGTGAACCGGTACACTTTCGACAACCTTCCAATTAAGGCCTACAGCTTCGATTTCTTTTCGCCGAGCTGCTATTTCTTCGACACGCCATATTTCCCCATTGGGAATATGGTGTAGGGCAGTCACTACGCCCGTGCAACCGGCTTGGCGGATATCTCTCAAACTAACGGGGTCATTGGGGCCGAACCAGCGCATTGTCTGGGTCATTAGGTAGGAAGGTGTAAACATAGTAGTACTTAAACAATCCCTAAAAGTGCTCATAATACCAAAACACAGTGTACTAGTATTGCAGTTGTATGTGTTGTTTTTTACATCCACTTTGGATGGATTCAGTTCTATCAGTGTAGAACGTCCTAAGATTGGAGCGATTGACTAAAGTGATTATGAACTGAAGAACAGCTTTAATTTCTGCCACGATTTGGGAACGGGACAGTGGAAGGTGATTTTACGCGACTGTTAAGTCAAGTCAAACTACCTATATAAGGCTTTGAATGGATATCGTGATACACGGTAAAACAGGAGTGCTCAATTCTTTTTATGTTGAATCCGGTAGTCCTTCCATTGTAAAAATTTTATGATAATCTTTAGTCGCAGCGCGTAAGCGACGCTCCGAAGTGACCCTCCCCTGAGCTAGAAGCCAATGGGCTCCCCTTTGCACGTCAATTTGCCTGTCCCGACATACTCGGGTCAACGCGATTTACAATCTATTAATTTAATGCCACGTGAAAGACGTGAGTGAGGGAAATGCACAGAACCTTAATTGTTGTTGATAATGACGCTTTGTGTGGTCTTTTAAGAGACCTGGATTCAGACGCGGATCAATTGCCAGAAGTGATCAGTTTTAGCCAGTATCTAAACGATTATCCAAAAAGAAACGAACCCAAGACCCGAATTATTAATCTTTGCAATACCGATCGGTATTTAAGTAAGGGGTATTATTGTTCTCTCTTAGCTGAAGCACGTGTCCACCAAATTTTACCCAGTATGCATACAATTAATGAACTCCGGGATCAAAATTGGGAGGGTCTCGCTGATTTTGAAGCATTCAATATCGAATGGTCTGGCACTGAGGAATTGGTTTATTTTGGACATACGGAAAATCTGCTTTTTGAAACAGTGGCATCGGGTTTATTTAAACAATTTCCCGCGCCCTTGCTTAGATTGAGTAAAAATTCAGAGGGCTTATTGCGGGTGCAACGTTATGCCTTCTCCAAATTAAATGATAGCCAAATTAGAATTTTTTATGGCCATCTCGTTCAGTTTACTCAAAAATTTTGGCGAATCTCTACCAGGAAAAAACGTTATCGCTGGGACATGGCGATATTGATTGACCCCAACGAAGTGGTACCTCCCAGTAACAAAGAAGCGATAGCGCGCTTTGTAAAAGCAGCCTCCAAGTTGAGCATTCGCGCAGAAGTGTTAAGTGCTCAGGAACTGCCAATGATTAATCACTACGATGCACTGTTTCTGAGAGAAACAACTGCGATTGATCATCATACCTATCGCCTGGCGGCAAAAGCAGAAAAAGCAGGTGTGCTAGCCATTGATGACACAACCTCTATTTTGCGATGTTGCAACAAAGTGTTTCTACATGATGCCTTCACTTATCGCGGTGTACCCGCTCCCCGAACCTTCGTGCTTGAAGACAACAGTGAAACAGGATTGCAAAAACTGGAAGAAAATTTGAGTTACCCCATTATTCTGAAAATGCCTGAAGGTTCTTTTTCTCGCGGTGTTTTTAAAGTTGCTAACAGGCAGGAATTGGAATCTCAAATTGCAATCTTACAGAATGAGAGTGCGCTGGTACTGGCTCAGGAGTTTCTTTATACCGAATTTGATTGGCGTATTGGAATTTTAAACGGAAGAGCAATCTACGCGAGCAAATATTTTATGGCGCGTAATCATTGGCAAATATATAACCATCAGGCAAGCAAACGATTTGTTTCGGGCGGGTTTGAAACCTTGCCAACATTTGAAGTGCCGCGAGCTGTATTAAATGCAGCGCTGAAAGCAGCAGATATTATTGGCAATGGTTTATATGGTGTGGATGTAAAATTTATCGATGGTAAGGCTTATGTGCTTGAAGTTAATGATAATCCCAGTATCGATCACCGTGTCGAAGATGCTTATCTTGGAGATGAATTGTACATGTTGATCATGGCGGAATTTCAGCGGAGATTAGAAATTCGTGGGCGTTAATAAAGTGATGCTTCAGCCTGAAGTATCTCCCCCTAAGTTTCGCATTGCCAGCGCGACTGATATTCCAGCCTTGCTAGAGCTAGAGCACGCGTGTTTCAGCACAGATCGTTTGAGCAAGCGCAGTTTTAAAAAGTGGATAGTTGCGAAACACGCGGCACTTTTGCTTGCTGAATGGGATGGCAAATTAGTGGGTTATGGCTTGTTGTGGTGCCATAAAGGCACACGACTAGCAAGACTCTACTCCCTTGCTGTAAGTCCTATTGCGCGGGGCTTGGGCATTGCAGACAGCTTAATTCATCAGCTTGAGGTGATAGCGATTGAGCGAAATCGCATATTTATGCGTCTGGAAGTCAGTAAAAATAACACTGCAGCAATCGCATGCTATAAGCGCAATGGATTCAGGGTATTTGGTGAATTTAGTGATTATTATGAAGATCACAGTGACGCTTTGCGAATGCAAAAACGCATTCTTTTTCTTTCGCTGGATAAGCTTCAAAGGAAAATACCCTGGTATAGGCAAACCACCGAATTTACTTGTGGGCCTGCGTCACTAATGATGGCGATGGCTAGCTTTGATGATGAATTTATATTTGACCAAAACATTGAATTAGATATTTGGCGCGAAGCCACCACAATTTATATGACTTCAGGTCATGGAGGTTGTCATCCTATTGGTTTGGGTTTGGCGGCAAAACGTCGAGGTTATCAAGTAGAGGTGTTCTGCAATTCAAACAAGACGCTATTTATCGACAGTGTAAGGGCGCAGAAAAAGCGTGACATTCTTGAAGTAGTACATCGCCAATTTGTAGCGACTGCAAAAAAAGAAAATATGAAAGTTGAATACCGAGAGATACTCCAAGGTGATATCGAGGCTTGGTTAGAAAAGAATTGTGTAATATTGATGTTGATAAGCACATTTCGACTTGACGGAAAAAAAGCACCGCATTGGGTTTGTATTACCGGTGTTGATGAGCGTTGCTTTTATGTGCATGACCCAGACTTGGCGGATAATGAACAAGTCGCTATTGATTGTCAGTATTTACCTATTGCCAAGGAGGATTTCGATTTGATGGCAGCCTTTGGATCGGATCGTTTGCGCGCGGCCGTGGTGCTGCATTCCAGGACTTAAATATGGGATCGGAATCTAAACACATGAAATCAGAACGTATTATTGTCGCGACTTTGGGTCGAACCTTAGACAAATCACAATCTGATACCTATTTGATTAATCAATTGGGCGCAGTTAAATACCGTGATGCTTACTATTTGAAATTACCGGAGGGCGAAGCCTGGTTATTTGATTATGCGATATTGGTTTGTTGGGGTGTAAGTGAAGATGATCGCCAGAACCTTATCTCCTCGGTAAGTGTCATTATCGTTGATCCAGAAAAAAATATGGTCAATGAGCAATTCAGTTATAGCATAGATTGCGAAGCAGCTTTCAATATTCACAATGACTTTATTTCAGTGCCGGTCGATAACAATCTTACTCGACTTGCTCTCAGCCACGCTTTTGCACAGTCCGCCAAATTGGTGGCGATTGAAGAGCAGGCTGAAGCAGTGTTAATTAAAAACAGTTTTATCTCTAAAGAATTGGCGAGAACAGGCCGGATACCACTAAATCGTAAGGCGCTGGCAAAATTGCGCGGCCAGATATTTGATACCAGCAGCGATATTGGCTTGCATTTTAATTTATTAGATACCCCTGAATTTTTTTGGAATTACCCTGATCAGGAAGAATATTATTTACGTTTATGTAAATATTTGGATTTGCAGCCGCGCATCGATATTCTCAATCATAAATTAGCCAATATACACGAATTGTTAAACATGCTGGCGGCTGAGCAACATCATAAACATTCTGCTTTTTTAGAATGGATTATTATCGTACTTATTGCAGTTGATATTATTGTTTATTTTACCCCCAAGTGAGCGCTCAATGTTTTTAGGACATCTAAAAATGCAAGCACAGAAGCTATAGGTGCTGTCTCGTTCATCGTATGGTAGCCACTACTGGGGACTTGCAAAGTGGTGCCGTCTACCAATCCTTTTGATGCAGCAATGATTCGACCTAATTCTGTCGATCCCAGCGAGTGGGGCATTTCTCCTGTTGAGGCGCGCAGGGCATTTGTTTCTTCAATATATAGATCTTTGAATTGCGTACTGTAATTTAAAGATTTGCAGTACAGGGCCAGTTGCTGTGTTAAATCTGAATTAAACATCGCATTAGCATCCTTGTTTCTTAATACGAGCTTTTGATCGCAAGCACTTTCAAAATCGGGATAGGGACTGGTATCCACGACAATAAGTTGATTTGTGCTTCCGCCAAAACGACGAAACCATTCGAGCAGGTAACGCCAGCTTTTGCCGGCCTCTTCTTGAGCAGTGAAAAACGCCGTTCCTTGAAAACCATTTTCAAAAAGGTAGACCAATGCGGCCACGGTGAGAACGTTATCCAGCTGACCGCTGATTGCGGTGCTCTGAATTTTCAGCTTGTCCTGAAAGGCAACAGGGGTGCCGGCAACCAAGTGCTCTAAGCCCTCTATATCGAAAATTAAATTATTTCGAAATGGGCAGATTCGCGCGTCCAGAATTTTGCCTTGGCCGCGATAGGCGCCCGACCAAGGTTCGTAGGCATAGACATGTTCACCCTTAAAACGGTCGACAATCTTGAGCATCAGTTCTTCACTCACAGAATTGCCTAATAAATCTGAGCGCGCTCCTGCAACAAAAGCGGCATACTGAAATTCATTTGGACCAGTACAAATTAATCCATGTCGGTCGATATGAGCTGAATAGTAAATGCTGCCAGGGTTGGAGCCTTGAGCAACAAGCAAGCCTTCATACCAGGTAACTTTTGCTCCGCGTTCCTCTAACTCGCGCTGCAAGCTTCGAAAAAAAGAATGTTCTGCACTAACAACACTGGGGGAGCGCATGAGTGATGAGAGCAGAGTGACAAAATTTTCGGGCAGGGAATTGTTAGCTGGCAACATCGAGGAGTTCCTAAATTCGAGATATTTAGTTTTGCGCGAATTGCTAAAGTGGTCAATCAGTTTTAATCAATAAAAAAGGGAGCCGAGGCTCCCTTTGACTTTGTAAGACTATTTTATCCGACCTCGACAATTTCTTCCGCTGCAATTAATTTGCCTCTTTCGGCACCCTTAGCAAAAGACTCTATTTGATCAAAATTCATGTAACGAAAAATTTCGGATGACATAGAATCAATTTTGCTCGCGTATTCCTGGTACTCTTCAACACTCGGTAATTTGCCGAGAATGCCACCAATGGCTGCCAGCTCTGCAGAAGTCAGGTAGACATTTGCTCCGGCGCCGAGACGATTCGGAAAGTTACGGGTAGAGGTTGAAAGTACTGTGGCGCCATCTGCAACTCGAGCCTGATTGCCCATACACAGAGAACAGCCCGGCATTTCAGTACGCACACCTTTTACGCCGTAAATGTTGTAATAACCTTCTTCCATAAGGGTGTGCTCATCCATTTTTGTCGGCGGAGACATCCAAAAGCGTGTTTTTAAGCTGCCTTTGTGTGCGTCTAGCAATTTACCGGCTGCGCGAAAATGTCCGATGTTGGTCATGCAAGAACCGATAAATACCTCGTCAACTTTATCGCCAGCCACTTCAGAAAGCAGTCGCGCATCATCCGGGTCATTCGGCGCACATACGATGGGCTCTTTGATTTCGTTCAAGTCTATTTCGATAACAGCGGTATACTCAGCATCTGCATCAGCTTCAAGTAATTTTGGCGCCGCCAGCCATTCTTCCATTTTTTGTGCGCGCCGCTCAAGCGTGCGTTTTGAGCCGTAACCTTCGCTTACCATCCAGCGTAACAAGGTAATATTGGATCGCAAATATTCCGCAATGGATTCTTCGGGTAATTTTATTGTACAACCCCCCGCTGAACGTTCCGCTGAAGCATCTGATAATTCAAAAGCCTGTTCAACTGTCAGGTTCGTTAAGCCTTCAATTTCCAAAATACGACCAGAGAAAATATTTTTCTTCCCTTTTTTCTCAACTGTGAGAAGGCCTTGTTTAATTGCGTAGTAGGGTATCGCATGTACTAGATCGCGCAGTGTAATGCCGGGCTGCATTTTACCTTTAAAGCGAACAAGCACTGATTCAGGCATATCCAAAGGCATTACACCTGTGGCTGCGGCAAAGGCAACAAGCCCGGAACCTGCCGGGAAACTGATTCCCATTGGAAAGCGCGTGTGTGAATCGCCACCGGTACCCACAGTATCTGGAAGCAGCATGCGATTTAGCCAAGAGTGAATTATGCCGTCACCAGGACGCAAGCTGACACCACCGCGGTTCATAATGAAATCGGGTAATTTATGTTGCGTTTCTATATCGACGGGCTTGGGATAGGCTGCCGTATGACAAAATGACTGCATTACCAAATCCGTAGTAAAGCCCAGACACGCCAAGTCTTGCAATTCATCGCGTGTCATTGGGCCGGTTGTATCTTGCGAGCCCACTGTGGTCATGCGGGGCTCACAATAGGTGCCGGGGCGAATACCCTGGCCTTCAGGTAGGCCACAAGCACGGCCCACCATTTTTTGTGCAAGTGTAAAACCTTTGCCAGAATCAAGCGGTGTTTCGGGTGTGCGAAATAAATCTGAAGGTTCTAAACCGAGAGTTTCACGTGCGCGCGCTGTGAGACCGCGACCAATAATCAAATTAATGCGACCACCTGCACGCACTTCATCAAGTAGCACATCAGATTTCAATTCAAATTCGCTGAGTGTCGCACCATCTTCGTTTAATATTTTTCCGTCATAGGGGCGAATTTCTATAACATCGCCCATGTTGATGTCGTCAACCGGGGCTTCAAACACCAAAGCACCTGCATCTTCCATGGTGTTGTAAAAAATTGGCGCAATTTTTCCACCGATACAAATTCCACCGCTGCGCTTATTGGGAACACCTTTGATATCGTCACCAAAATACCAAAGCACAGAATTTGTTGCCGATTTTCTAGAAGAACCTGTACCGACAACGTCACCGACGAAAGCCACAGGCAAGCCCTTGGCTTTTACGGACTCAATTTGATCCATGGGACCAATTACGCCTGGCTCTTTGGGTTCAATACCGTCTCTTGCCATTTTGTACATGGCGAGGGCGTGTAAAGGAATATCGGGGCGTGACCAGGCGTCTTGCGCCGGGGAGAGATCATCTGTATTGGTTTCGCCATTAACCTTGAATACTGCAACTTTGATTGATTCTGGTACTTCAGTGCGTTTGGTAAACCATTCTGCATCGGCCCAACTTTGTAATACAGACCTTGCATGAATATTGCCACTCGAAGCTTTTTCTTCCACGTCATGAAAGGCATCAAACATCAATAGCGTATCTTTCAATTCGTTGGCCGCAATTTCCGCAAATTCTGAATCGTCGAGCAAGCCAACAAGCGTCGCGATGTTGTAGCCACCGTGCATATCTCCTAATAACTTAACAGCCTTCTTGCGATCGATTAATACGCATGTTGTTTTTCCATTGGCGAGATCTGAAAGAAAGGCGGCTTTAACATAAGCGGCTTCATCTACGCCTGGCGGGACTCGATTACTAATCAAATCCAGTAAAAATTCTTCTTCACCTTTTGGTGGATCTTTCAACAATTCAACAAGTTCAGCCACTTGTTCGGGTGATAAAGGTTTCGCAGGAATTCCTTGCGCTTCTCTGTCGGCAAGGGCTTTACGGTAGGCATCTAGCACAGTCATGATTCCTCTAGGTTTGTGGGTTTACTCATCTCAAAGGATCACTTCGAAACAAGGCTATCGGTTGACGCAACCGATGATTGCAGGACAGTTGCAAGGGCTGCGAATTTTACAGGATTTGAGTCTTTCTGTCTGTACAGCCTATAAACAGTGGGCTCTGCCAATTAGCATAGCTTGCATTAATCGAGGCTGGTAATATCGCGCCTCTGTTTGTTAAGCGCCGGAAACAGGTGATAAAATACATTAACATTACATCATAAGTAATTGAAATTAATGATAAATAAAAAGATTAGACGAGTTAAAACACCGTGTATTGGTGTGTGTTCAACGGGGATAGGTGATAGCGTCTGCCGTGGCTGCAAACGATTCGCGCATGAAGTGATTGATTGGAATGCTTACACCGAGGTACAGAGAGAACTCATTTTTGAAAGGCTTAATGTCTTATTAATACAAGTGGTTTCTGCACGACTGCAGGTGTTTGATCCGCATAAATTACACAATTTTATTGCCACTCAAAATATCACTGTTCACAGCAACAATGACTTTGTATTAATTTTTACCGTGCTTAAAGTGGGCGCTGCTCAGATCGATAATCTGGACGCCTTAGGTTGCAGTTTAAAGCCAGAACATCGGGGAAAGTCTCCCCTTGAATTGCGAGAGGAAATTGACAATGACTTTTACACTTTGTCCTGTGCACATTACGAACGCTACTTTCCTCACTAATTAAATCAAGAAAATGACCACTGATATTAGCCGCATCCAGCAGTTTTTATTATGCGAAACACCGCAAGAGTGGGTGGACGCCGCATTAAAGCATCCAGAGCTCTTGCTAATTGACCATGCAAATTGCGAAAAAAAAGCGGCAAGTACAGCGATGAACCTTATTTATCGCCATGTGGAAAATTTTGACTTACTCAATAAGATGTCTCGTTTAGCGCGCGAAGAATTAAGACATTTTGAACAGGTTATAGCGATTATGAAAAAGCGCGGGATTGAATACACGCAAATCGTTGCGTCTCGCTATGCGTCAGAGTTGCGAAAAGCTGTACGCACACATGAGCCCGCAAAATTAGTCGACACGTTAATATTAGGGGCGATTATAGAAGCGCGCTCTTGTGAGCGTTTTGCGAAATTGGCGCCAAACCTGGATGAAGAGTTAAAAGTTTTTTATTTGTCCTTGCTTAAGTCTGAAGCGCGCCATTTCGAGGATTATCTTAATTTGGCAAGAAAAGCGACAAGTGAAGACATTGCGGAAAGGATTACATTTTTCCTGGAGAGAGAAAAACTACTGATTCAAAGTGAGGATTCTGAGTTTCGCTTTCACTCAGGAATACTCGCCAGTTAAATTTTGACTGGGCCAATACTCCATAAAGTAGCACAAACAATCTTTAGTGATCACATCCGTGTCAAGTGTCAGCATTGAAGGAATAACGCGGCGCTTAATCGTAATTAAGTTTTCTTCAACTCCTATGTATTTATCTGTCACATCTTGGCCATCTTCCGATTGAACCATGAGTGGTTGGTCGATACCCTTGTTGACCAGTCCAATTATTTTTCCGGGTCCAATTTCAGAAAAATTTAAGCTGTCTAGATTTGGATCTAGATAAATCTCACTGTTATTTTCTGATGGATAGTTGTCAAAACAGAAGCGGTAGCGCGGGTTAATTTTTACTACGGCGACAGTGTGATAAATGAGGAGATCGTTTTGTGGCAAGGTTTTGTTTGGGAATTCAGATAAGTGTAGGCAGGATTTAAGGAATTCGTAGGCGTGGTGTGTTCCTGCTTGATCTCCGGAAATTCCACATTCAACAGTTACAGCGGGGCAGAATTTAGCAAAAGCCATGCTTTGCACGCCTTCCGGCTTGATAAAATACACCACGTTTTTTGAAAACAAATTGGCAAGGTATAAAAAATCCCTGTCCAATTTGTTCACACAGGCATAATGCGGGTTGCGTCCGGTATTGTTGTGAATGTCTACACTGAAATAAACCTGCTTGCTTTTCATCTCGTCAATAACCGCTTGCATGAGCGGATGAGGAGATTGAGTCGATGTACCCCAAACCCGATTAAAATCAAACGCATCGTGTAAACGGCGAAGATTTTCTTTTGCCGCGTGCACATTACCGACAAATATTGACAAAGAACGTGGTAATTCGAGATGTTCATATTCGCTGAGCAAGAGCCGCAGCGCTTCCCAGGAAGTATGCTCATTGCCGTGCAATAGAACGCTGATAAATAAGGGTGGATTTTGTTTGCCTTTAAGATGGATGAGGGTAGGGCCCTCTAGGCAAGTGTGTAATTCTTCAGCCTTTAATTTTAGAATTCCGGTTGGAAGTTTGTTGAGAATTGAGAGGGTTTCAGTCATTACTACACTGTCCATTCATGTACCGGTATTTGTGCATGCTGATTTTTCAAATAGGCTTGCGATAAACCATCCATATCACGACCATTTTTTTCTACCCATTTGCGCTGCCATAAAGCACCGTTTTGATTCTTTTCACAACGCTTTTGAATAATATTCAGGAAGTAATTTATATCCTCAATGTCTAAGCCAAGATGTCTAAGTCCCTGATGTGCGAAAGGTAAAAGTAATTCTAGCACAAGGTCTTTGCACAGCCTGGTTTGTCCATCCTGCCACATCAATTTCGCATTAAGACTGTGTTTGGCAGCTGAATAAAAGTTTTGTTTGGCATATTCAAAATCCAATACATTTTTATATAACTCAGGCTCATGGACAAAGGCTTCCACAAAACCCCAGTAAAACGCGGCATTAGCTATGATGTCCACAATGGTCGGCCCTGAAGGGACAACACGGTTTTCAATCCGCAAATGCAGACTGTCGTCGCTGTTAAAGCCTATTAAGGGTCTGTTCCATCGCCAAATGGTGCCATTATGTAGACGTACATGCTGGAACCTGGAGTTGTCTTCAAAACGATTTTCAGGAATCAACACCGGGTAATCGTATACATTGTCCTCAAAAAGCTCTAAAAGAGATTTTTTAGCATAAGCACTCCCAAAGGTTACGCGCTTCGCACCTTTTTCACCTGTATCCACAGATTGTTCAAAAATTGGAATGCGGGATTCATCCCACAGATCAACACCAAAAGCGAAAGGAGAATTGGCGCTGATCCCAAGCAGCGCAGCTGAAATAATTTGCGAGGCTGTGTGCGCTAATACTGCATTGTCCTGATTCACCATTAAATGAATTTGAAAACTTGTAGTCGCGGCTTCAATCATTACATCTGAATGCGTAATATCAAGAGTTTCGTTTCCTTTGACCTTAATTTCGAGAGGTTGATTTGAACGTAAACGTAAAATTTGTTCATTAAGCGCTTGATAACGTTTGCTTTTCGACATGTTACCGAGATTGAGTTGAAACTCACGAATGCTTGGGTGAATTCCAATTGCCATTGCAGAGCCACCCAGGGTCAGGGCTGCTTCGCAACACTGAGACCAATTGTTAAGGAGGCGCCGTTGAAATAGTGCAAGTGCTTTCCCCTTTAAATGTTCCGGCTCAACGTTGATTTCAAAATTGAATTGGGAAAGCTCTGGAACCACTTCAACATTATTCAATAGCTTCAAAAGTTTTTGGTTGTAGGGAACCGGCTTGGCTTCGTCATCAACGATCCAAGCTTCTAGTTCGAAACCGCCAACAGGGTGCTTACACTGAAAAATCTTTTGGTCAAACGCCAAGGATAATGCGTGAGTTTCGTTTAATAATGCCTTGCGAAACGACCGAAAATCCGCTTCGCTAAATTGCGTATGCTTAATTTCTGAGCCCATTTACTGCCAATTCGTCCTGTTAAAGTTGCTACTTGTCGATTTGAAATGAGCACAGTTCAATATTATTGTCCTCTGCACGAATGTACCAGGCCTTCTCATCCCATTCTCCCAAAACAATGCGTTCACGATTTTCGCCTTGTGGGTGACGAGCAGGTCGGTGCGTATGACCGTGAATTAATATATCCACTTTGTGCTTAGTAAAAACATTTTCCACTTCCGCAGGCGTTACATCCATTATGTCTTCAGCTTTATTGCTGTTCATGGCCGCACTTTTTTTGCGCATTTCGGCAGCCATAATACGTCTTTGTGCAAGGGGCATGGCTAACACAGTCGCTTGCCAGGCTTGTGAGCGAACTTGTTCACGAAAAGCAAGGTAATCCAGATCTCGAGTACATAAACTATCGCCATGCATTAACAAAACTTTCTTGCCTGCTAATTCAACGGTTGTTGGATCTGCTAATAAAGATAGGCCACACTCGCTAGCGAAGCGAGTTTGAATTAAAAAATCGCGGTTCCCGTGCATAAAAAATATTTCTACGCCGCTGTCCGCGAGCTCACGAAGTTGTGATTTGATCTTCAAATAATATTCGCCGTCCTCGTCGTCACCGATCCAGGCATCAAAAAAATCTCCCAGAATATACAAGCGGTCACTCGAAGAAATTTTTAGTTTGCAGAAATCACTAAAGGCCAGAGCGAGGTCTTCACGCTCTGGTTGCAGGTGTAAATCAGAAATAAACCAGGTTATCAAGCCGCCACCGTCACTCTTTCTATTTTTACCGGTGAAGTCGGAACATCCTGATGCATGCCGTGTCGGCCAGTGTCTACGACTTTAATTTTATCGATCACATCCATGCCCTCAGTGACCTTTCCAAAAACGCAATAACCCCAGCCTTGCGCATCTTTGCTGCTATGATTCAGGAAATCATTGTTTTTAACATTGATAAAAAACTGTGAGCTGGCACTGTGTGGATCGGAGGTGCGGGCCATTGCAACGGTACCCAAATCGTTGGTCAAGCCATTGTCGGCTTCATTTTGAATGGGTGCTCGGCCTTCTTTGTCCTCCATGTCTTCTGTGAATCCGCCCCCTTGAATCATGAAACCATTGATCACTCGGTGAAATATCGTCTCATCGTAGAAACCGTCTTCGGCATATTGTTTAAAATTGGCTGCAGTAATTGGTGCCTTTTCAAAGTCAAGTTCAAGGGTAATATCACCGTAGTTGGTGTGGAGAGTGATCATAGTCAGTCCTATTCAGTAATAATGTATAAATATTTCTCAGCGAGCTCAAAGAGGCGGCTATAATACGCGCTTTGAAATTGAATCTGAACCGCAGTACCTATGAATCAGGAAGAAAAACCGCTCAATTTCCTCGAGCAAATCATTAAAGCCGACCTGGAAGCAGGTAAATATAGCAAGATTATTACGCGCTTCCCCCCCGAGCCCAATGGTTATCTCCATATCGGGCACGCCAAGTCTATTTGCCTAAATTTCGGTCTTGCCGAGACCTTTGGCGGAGAATGTAACCTTCGCTTTGACGACACCAATCCTGCCAAAGAAGATGATGAATACATTAAAGCCATTGTTGAAGATGTCTCTTGGCTGGGATTTCAGTGGGCTGGCGAAATCCGTTATGCCTCATCTTATTTCCAGCAACTCTATGCCTGGGCCCTTGCACTCGTAAAAGCCGGCAAAGCATATGTGTGTGATCTTTCTCCTGAAGAGGCGCGAGAGTATCGGGGTACGCTCACGCAGGCTGGTAAGAATTCACCTTACAGAGAGAGAAGCGTTGATGAAAATCTTGATTT
>JBNKVX010000061.1:0-20074 GCA_050299435.1 Cellvibrionaceae bacterium
CGGGTGAATATAAGACACCGATACTTTTGGATGACTTTAGCATCGGGCATACAAACATAAATGATCGTATGTTCCCCTTGCTAAATACGATTAATAGCAGTGAAGTATTACGAACAAGACTTTTTCAAATTGAATTTCTTAGCTCCAGCATCGGCGAATGTTTAATAACACTCATTTATCACAAAGCACTCGATCAGGAATGGACAATTGAAGCCAAAAAACTAGAAGAAGAATTTTCATGTTTGATTGTTGGTCGAAGTCGCAAGCAAAAACTATGTTCGCAACGAGATTATATTTACGAGCGATTTACTGTTCAAGATAGGCACTATGATTACCAGCAGGTCGAAACCGGCTTTACACAGCCCAATGCTGTTCTTTGTGAAAAAATGCTTAACTGGGCAAGTCATTGGAGCCAATCATCAGAGGGTGATTTATTGGAGCTCTATTGCGGGAATGGAAATTTTACGCTGCCGCTTTCACAAAATTTTGACAAAGTGCTTGCAACAGAGGTTTCGAATACTTCCGTTAAATCAGCAAAGTTTAATATAGAAAAAAACAATATAAATAACATTGAAATTGCCAGACTTTCCAGCGAAGAGCTTACTCAAGCCCTAAACAAAGAAAGAGAATTTCGTCGACTTCAACATTTGAAACTCAGTGATTATCAGTTTTCGACTATTTTTGTAGACCCACCCAGAGCGGGTTTGGATGAGGCAACATGCAAACTGGCGTCGCAATTTGAGCGCATTATATACATTTCCTGTAACCCACTCACTTTAAAGCACAATTTGAGCACGCTATTGGAAACTCATAAAATGGAACATTTTGCTGTATTTGATCAGTTTCCATATACCTACCACCTGGAATGCGGAACAATATTGTCGAGGTCTTGAGGGTGGTTTTAATTTAGGTAGTTTTAACCTCGGTATCCTCTTCGGTATATTCGAAAAGGGTCTCTTGTGTTTCTTTTTTATCTGCTATCAATTTTCCTTGTGGCTCCTGTTCCTGTATTTGTTCCGATTCCTGCTCCGCCTCATTTGATAGACGTTTACTGGTTTTAGCTCCCAGCTCTCTCAGCAACTCCACTCGGCGAAACAAATTGCCTTTCCCTGTGCTTAATCGCTTTTTGCTTTGCTCAAACGCCTCGCCCGCTTTATCGATGAATCTACCGACTTCGTCCAACGATTCTACAACGCGAACAAACTGGTCATACAACTTACCGGCGCTTTCTGCGATTGCTTCTGCATTTTTGTTTTGCTTTTCATATCGCCAAATAGTTTCGACAGTACGTAAAGCCACCATCAAGCTGGAAGGGCTGACCAATACAATATTTTTTTCGTAGGCTTCTTTAAATAAATTTGGGGAATGCTGCAAAGCAATAACATAGGCCGATTCAATTGGCATAAACAAGAAAACAAAGTCGAGCGTTTTTACGCCTTCCAGACCTTCATAGTTTTTCAATGAAAGCCCCCTAATATGTGAGCGCACTGATTCGACATGAGCCTTAAGACTTGATTCTCTTTGTTCCTGCTCATCACTGTTGGACCAGGATTCAAAATGTGTTAAAGAAACTTTAGCATCAATAATAATGTCTTTGTTATCTGGCAAATGAATGATGACATCCGGCCGAAGATTTTTACCGTCTTCGTTTTTATAAGTATTTTGTGTCTCGTATTCTCTACCTTTGGTTAATCCACTTTGTTCTAAAAGACGTTCCAGAACAATCTCCCCCCAACCTCCCTGAGTTTTATTTTCGCCCTTCAAGGCCTTTGCGAGATTATTTGCTTCGCTGCTTATTGCTTGTGCTTGTTTTTGCAGGGCGGCTATCTGCCCAACCAATTGGTTTCTCTGGGTATTTTCTTTGTGATAAATGTCTTCGACGCGCTTATTAAAAGAAGTCAATTGTTCTTTGAATGGAGAGAGCACTGATTCCAGATTTTGCTTGCCAGTTGCATTCAGTTTTTCCTGCCCGCTTTCAAATAACTTTTTGGCCGCGAGTTCAAAATCCTTGAACAGCAGTTCACGCGCATTCTGAAGGCTTTTCTTTTCAATTTCCTGACTTTGCTGCTGGGCATCAAGACGTGCTCGCAACTCACGGTTGTCAATCTCACTTGCAGAAATCTGCTTCTGTAAAGATCTCAGTTTCTTGTTGAAATTCAACCAGGTTAATACTGCCCCCCCCAATGTACATAACAAGCAGCTCAGGGCCAGAATTATCAATGATTCGGGTGATTCAAATAAAGGTATCATTGCCTATTCAATCTTATCTTTGGTATGAATTTTAATCTTGAGCTATGCTATTCTACTCTTTTCGCCTGTGCTTACATATATTAAAAATGCATTAAGCTAGCGTGTTAACTGGGGCATCAACTAGAATATTAACAAGAGTATCAAAGTGTTCAGTGATACCAAAAAATTACCTCATGTGCTGGTATTTGACTCTGGAGCTGGAGGATTAAGTATTGCCCAAACCCTCATAGAAACCTCCCCTATAGCGCTTAAAATGAGTTATCTCGCTGACAACGGCGCTTTCCCCTATGGCAACAAAGCTGAAAGTTTTCTTATTCCCCACATAAGCGAATTACTTGGGCGATTTATCACTAAACTTCAACCGGATATTGTTGTTATTGCTTGCAACACTGCAAGCACTATCGCCCTCCCGGAATTACGAAAACGCTATTTGCTTCCTTTCGTAGGAGTAGTGCCAGCGATTAAACCGGCGGCAAATATCAGTACAACAAAATGCATTGGAGTGCTCGCGACACCCGCTACAGTTAAACGCGATTACACTTCATCATTAATTGAAGAATTTGCGCCAGAGTGCAAAGTATTCCTGCACGGCAGCAATAATTTGGTCCACTACGCCGAGCAATTCGTCTCTGAAGGATGGATTGATGTGAATTTGGTTCAGGAAGAAGTGAACAAGCTCTTGAAGCAAGAACAAAGCAATAATATAGATACGGTAGTACTTGCCTGCACTCATTTTCCACTTATCGCAGCACAAATTAAAGCATCTGCCCCAAGCATTCAAAATTGGGTAGATTCTGGGCTTGCAGTAGCAAATCGGACACTGGACTTGCTGAAAAAAAGCTTTGATTTTGAACTTAAAAAATCAACAATAAAAGCATCACACAATATTGAGATTTATTTTGAAGACAACAGTGAGCCCAAAGTTATTAGTGTCAAGAAAGAAAATTTCAATCGTTATCTGCTATCTGGCAAATCCCAGCAAACGCAATCTGCCTGATAACAGGGATTAAGAATTATTCAATAAAGTATTTAATTTTCGAATTCTCAACAATCTTTTCCTGGTAAGCACTCAGCTCCACAAGGGTGTTTTCACGCAACAATTGTGAACTCAAAACATCAATTTGCTGTTCGGGCATATCTGATCGTTGGCCTTTAACTACATTCGACAAAACAATGACAACAGAATCACCATTTGCTTTCGCAACATTTTCGTAAACCAGCTCTTCTGCTTTTGGCAAATTAAACACTGCGTTGCGCACCTGGAAATCTACTGGAGCTTCAAAACGCTTAACATTCTCATAAGCATTAAAGGTATAGCCATTGTTTTCACTCAAGGTTTTTGCATCGGCACCCTCTTTTAAAGCCGCAATTAACGCTTGAGCTTTGGCATTCATAATTTCTGCTAGTTTTTCAGCGTTCAGTTTTTCCACAATTGAAGCTTGAACTTCCTCTAAAGGACGAATGTGTTCCAAAACGTGCTCTTTCTGTCTCACAACCACAGCGTGACCTGGCCCTATTTGAATTTTGGGGCTATTACGACCGTCAAGCAGGACTTCTTCGCGCCAAGCTGCCTCACGAATTGCTGGATTACTCGCAATACCAGTACCAGAGTTACGCTGAAACAGTTCTGACTCCTGGATTGTGAGGTTCAAAGCCTCACTGGCCAAAGTCAGATTTTCAGCACTGAAGGTCATATCCTCAAAATCCTGCTCCATACCCGCATATAGCTCTTCTGCTTTTGCGCGTTTTAACTGGGTTTCTATGGAGAGTTTCTGCTCTTCAAATGAAGGAAAAGCTGCTACCGATTTAGCCAGCGATTTGATTAGATGGATATTGCCATTCATCTCAACAGGCGCCGACACAGCGCCCTCATCCAAGGCACGGGCTACTGCCTGAAACTCTTCAGAATAGAAGGACTCCTTTGTCAATACACCCAAGTCACCGCCATTAGCTCTGGAACCTTCGTCCTCCGAGAACTCTTTCACTAGTTCAGCAAAACTTTCTCCCGCCTGCAGGCGCTCTTGTATTAACGCCAGAGTTTGTTCATGAGACCCATCATCCCGCTTCTTCAGCATTAAATGGGCAATTTGCACATCTATATTCTGCCCCTGTTCCAAATACTCTTTTTTCTCATCTTCATATCGCTGTTTAATGTCATTTTCGGACACTGAAACATTTTCCATTAGCTGCTCAACCGACAACTCCAGATAGGAAATGGACATTTTTTCAGGCTCGGCAAATTCATTCTGGTTTTGCTCGTAATAAGCTTGTATTTCCTCTTCTGTCACTTCAATGTCTTTACCCAAATCTTTCGAGGGTATATCAATCAACGAAAAGCTTCTTTTTTCCTGAGCAATAGCGATCATTGCATTCACTTCGGCATCTGTCACAAAAGCTGAGCTGCTTAATCCGCCAATTCCTTGCTGTATTAACAAAATGTCTCCAACATATTCCTTAAATGTGGTGGGAGAATGCCCCTGCAAGGAAATTTGTTGACGGTAAATATCTCGATTGAACACACCATCTACTTGAAATCCCGGTGCTTCCTGAATAGCAGAAAAGATTTGTTTATCAGAAATTCCCATGCCCGCTTTTTTACTTGTTGTAACCAAAGCGGCCTGCCTAACCAGTGACTGCAAAACGGGGCCAACAAGATTTTCATCTTTTAACTGGTCGGAAGCTGCATCAACACCCTGACTTTTCATTCTTTCACGCTGCTGAAAAACGGCTCGATTCAATTCGGTTCTGGTTATTGCCTGTCGATTAACTTTGGCAGCGTCGGTACCCGCGATACTCGACAAAAAAGAGGAACCTCCAATTCCAGTCACAACCATGGGCACAACAAAAATTATTACTACGATCGTCGCAATCGTACCTTTCATATTGTCACGGACATTTTGAAGCATCTTTCGCTACCACTATTGAATGTATTTATTTGATAAATAAAAAAAAGGCGCCGTGCCTGTGCGCCTTTTTTATTTTTAAATTACAGGTAATTTAATTAACTGCATCCTTTAATGCTTTGCCTGCTTTAAAGCCTGGTATTTTTGCAGCAGGAATATCAATTGGAGCACCTGTTTGTGGATTTCTACCAGTACGCGCTGCACGCTCTTTAACAAGGAAGGTTCCAAAACCAACCAATGCTACCTGATCACCTTTTTTAAGTGCATCTGTTACAGAATCAATTACTGCATCCAAAGCTCTCCCAGCCGCGGCTTTTGAAATATCAGCGGACGCTGCAATTGCTTCTACTAATTCAGATTTATTCACGTTAGACCCCTCTTTATTATTTAGTCATGTTCTAAAAATTCGACTCTTCACTTCGAAACTGCCCGATTTTCTGCTTTTGATGGCTTGTCTGATCGTCACCAGCGAATAGCAATTTATACCAACTGCAAGCACTGACGGTCAAGAATGAAATCCCCAAATTCTGCGCCAGATAGCGATATGCTTGGAAATTCTGCTCATTTAAGCAATAAGCAAGCCTACACTAGTGTGTGCTTATTCGATTTTCGTCTGCCTTTCCATCCTGTGCTTTAGCTTCCAACTCTCGATACTCTTCATCACTAAAAGGTGTTGGCACGGATTGCAAGGCTATTTCAAGGACTTGATCAATCCATTTAACAGGTTTGATCAATAAATCGGCTTTAATGTTATCAGGAATGTCTCGAAGATCGGCCTCATTGTCGGCAGGAATTATAACTGTTTTTATTCCACCGCGGTGAGCTGCTAACAGTTTTTCTTTCAATCCGCCAATTTTAAGGACTTCACCACGTAAAGTAATCTCTCCCGTCATTGCCACATCAGCCTTAACTGGAATATTGGTATAGACCGAAACCAGGGCGGTACACATCGCAATTCCCGCGCTTGGACCATCTTTAGGTGTTGCCCCTTCGGGAACGTGTATGTGTAAATCTCGTTTTTCGTGAATATCCGGCGCGATACCTAATACCTGCGAACGTGATCGCACAACCGTCATAGCTGCCTGAATAGACTCTTGCATCACGTCACCAAGAGAACCGGTTTTCACCAGCCGGCCTTTACCTTTTACTGCCGAAGATTCAATGGTGAGTAATTCGCCACCGACCTGAGTCCAGGCTAAGCCCGTAACCTGCCCAACCTGATTTTCACTTTCAGCTTTGCCATAATCTGTCTTACGCACACCCAAATAATCTTCAAGTTTATCCGGGCTCACTGTGACTTGATTTTTACTTCCCTCTTTTACATTCTGCCGCACAACTTTACGGCAAAGTTTGGCGATTTCTCGATCCAAACCTCGAACCCCTGCTTCACGAGTGTAGTATCGAATCACATCAAGTATTGCGGCATCCTCAATTTTAATTTCTTCTTGCTTAAGTCCGTTATTTTTTATTTGTTTTGGAATTAAATAGCGTGAAGCAATATTAAGTTTTTCATCCTCTGTATAACCAGGAATGCGAATTACTTCCATCCTATCCAGCAAGGGTCCTGGAATATTCATAGAGTTCGATGTGCACACAAACATCACATCAGAAAGATCGTAATCTACCTCAAGGTAGTGGTCGTTAAAGGTGGTATTTTGCTCAGGATCCAAGACTTCCAACAGGGCAGATGCCGGGTCACCTCGATGATCCATACCCATCTTGTCAATCTCGTCCAACAGGAACAGCGGATTTTTTACAGCGACCTTAGACATTTTCTGGATGAGTTTGCCGGGCATTGATCCAATATAAGTCCGTCTATGACCACGAATTTCAGCTTCATCACGCACACCACCCAGCGCCATACGCACAAACTTTCTATTAGTAGCACGAGCAAGACTTTCACCCAAGCTGGTTTTACCCACACCAGGCGGGCCAACCAAACACAGTATAGGACCTTTAACCTTATTCACACGTTTTTGAACGGCCAGATATTCCAGAATGCGTTCCTTTACCTCTTCCAAACCATAATGATCTTCTTCCAGTATTTTTTCTGCTCGATTCAGATCATGTCTCAACTTGCTGCGCTTTTTCCAGGGCAGTTTTACCATCCAATCAATGTAAGCCCGCACTACTGAAGCTTCAGCGGACATAGGTGACATCATCTTGAGTTTATTCAGTTCAGCGCGGGTTTTTTCTTCAGCCTCTTTAGACATCCCAACATCGGCAATTTTCCTTTCAAGCTCTTCACTTTCGTTGCCTTCTTCACCTATATCACCCAGCTCTTTTTGAATCGCCTTCATTTGCTCATTTAAATAGTATTCGCGCTGGCTTTTCTCCATTTGCTTTTTAACTCTGCCGCGAATTCGCTTTTCAACTTGATACAAATCTGCTTCGGCTTCCATCAAACCGATGAGTTGTTCCAGACGTTTGCAAACATCAATAATCTCTAGCACTTCCTGTTTCTGAGCCAACTCTAGCGACATGTGTGCAGCCACGGTATCCGCCAATCTGCCAGGGTCATCAATTCCACTCAGGGAGGTCATTACTTCCGCCGGTACTTTCTTACTCAAAGTGACATATTGCTCAAAACGTGTAAGCAGTGAACGCATCAGAATTTCAGATTCGCGCTCTGATTCGGTCACACTTTCCTGAATGTGAATTTCTGTTTGAAAATATCCGTCGCTTTCTGCGATAGATTGAATTTTTGCTCGAGTTTTGCCCTCTACCAAAACTTTCACAGTACCATCAGGCAATTTAAGTAACTGCAATACAGAGGCTATTGTGCCGAAATCGTAGAGGTCCTCCTGAACGGGATCATCGACAGAAGCATGTTTTTGCGCAACCAACAAAACTTGTTTATCAGCGGCCATAGCATATTCGAGCGCGCGAATGGATTTTTCCCGACCGACAAAAAGTGGGATAACCATATGCGGGTACACCACTACGTCTCGCAGTGGTAATAATGGCAAAGTAACACTTAACTCTTCTATTTCGAGTTCTGACATCTTTTATCCTCGAATAATTTTTTGGACTTTAATCGTCTTCCCCAAATAATAAAAAAGGCTCCTTTGGAGCCCTTTTCTGAATCCGCTTCAAAGCGCGTCCCCACAACATTGCCAATTATGCGACTGATCAATCTTCCGCAGCTTTGGCTGAGTCCGTATTCTCGTATACCAACAGGGGTGCCGACTCCCCTTTAATTACGGCTTCATCTACGACAACCTTCACCACATTGGTTTCAGATGGAAGTTTATACATTGTATCCAACAAAACGTTTTCCATAATGGATCGTAGACCGCGTGCGCCGGTTTTGCGTTCCATGGCTTTTAGCGCAACTGCAATAAGTGCATCGTCACGAAAATCGACTTCAACCCCTTCCATTTCAAAAAGCTTTGCGTATTGCTTAATCAAGGAGTTTTTAGGCGTTCTCAGTATTTCAACTAATGCCTCTTGATCTAATTCATCCAGCGTTGCAATAACCGGCAAGCGACCAACAAATTCCGGAATCAAACCATAACGAACCAAATCTTCGGGCTCGAGGTCTTTTAAAGTTTCACCCACATTTTTACTGGTATCTTTGCTTTTTACTTCGGCACCAAAACCAATGCCGCCTTTTTCAGAGCGATCTCGAATTACTTTATCCAAGCCTGCGAAAGCGCCGCCACAAATAAACAAAATATTGGAAGTATCAACCTGCAGAAATTCTTGTTGAGGGTGTTTGCGCCCACCCTGGGGTGGAACCGAAGCAATGGTCCCCTCAATCAGTTTCAACAAGGCTTGCTGGACGCCTTCACCACTGACATCCCGCGTGATGGATGGATTATCTGACTTGCGAGAAATCTTGTCGATTTCATCAATATAAACAATGCCCTGCTGGGCCTTCTCTACATCGTAGTCACACTTCTGAAGCAGCTTTTGAATAATGTTCTCAACATCTTCACCTACATATCCCGCCTCAGTCAGCGTAGTGGCATCTGCTATTGTAAAAGGTACATTTAGCAGGCGGGCTAAAGTCTCTGCGAGCAGGGTTTTGCCACTACCAGTTGGGCCAACCAGAAGAATATTGCTCTTGCCAAGCTCAACATCTTCTTTTCCCTTTTCCTTTTTGCCTTCACCTACTCTGAGGCGTTTGTAGTGGTTGTATACTGCAACGGCCAAAACCTTTTTGGCATCAAGTTGACCAATAACATAGTCGTCCAGGGTGGCAGCAATTTCCATAGGTGTGGGCAGCTTTTCACCGCCGCCCTCACTGGTGCTTTCTTGAATTTCCTCGCGGATTATGTCGTTGCAAAGATCAACACATTCGTCACAGATAAAAACAGACGGGCCAGCAATTAACTTACGAACTTCGTGCTGACTTTTACCACAAAACGAACAGTAGAGTAATTTGCCGTTGTCTTCGTTTTCACTACCATGGTCGGACATCAATACTCTCCAACTCTCTCTATACCATGCAGAACTACTGGAGTTCTGTCGTTAAATGCTTTATCGGCAAGCTACATGAATATGCCGCATTTTGCCAGTTTATGCCGCCGAATCAGCAAAATATTTCCTCAAAATTACCAATTGGCGCGCTTTTTTGTGCTTATCGCTATTCTCAAGCTTATTTACTATCTACAGGGCAGCAATCTCGCGCCCGATATGTCCGTTTGACTACTTACTTTCTCCAGCTTGTAAACGAAGCAAAGTCCAAGCCAGACTAAGCTTTGGCTTTACTTTCCTCACTGCGTTTATCGAGCACTTCATCGATAAGCCCATAGTTCTTGGACTCCGTTGCGCTCATAAAGTTGTCACGCTCCGTATCTCGGGCAATATCCTCTACTGATTTGCCCGTATTCATTGCCATAATCTCATTCAATCGTTGTCTAATCTTTAGGATTTCCTGGGCGTGAATGTGAATATCCGAGGCCTGACCCTGTGCGCCACCAGAGGGTTGGTGAATCATTGTTCGCGCATTGGGTAGACAGAAACGCTTTCCCTTGGCGCCTGCCGCCAGTAGAAAAGATCCCATACTGCAGGCTTGCCCAATACACATCGTGCTCACATCCGGTTTGATGAATTGCATGGTGTCGAATATCGCCATACCTGCGGTTACCGAGCCGCCCGGTGAATTGATATATAGATGAATATCTTTATCAGGATTTTCAGCTTCAAGAAACAACAGTTGAGCAATAACCACATTGGCCATGTAATCCTCAACCTGCCCCACC
This sequence comes from Cellvibrionaceae bacterium, assembly GCA_050299435.1. Lineage (GTDB taxonomy): Bacteria > Pseudomonadota > Gammaproteobacteria > Pseudomonadales > Cellvibrionaceae > 1162T-S-0a-05. The sequence continues at coordinate 10,364 of JBNKVX010000061.1, forward strand.
AAAAACACCACCCGCTCCTTTAATAGGCGAGAGTAAATATCAAATGAACGCTCTCCTCGAGCCGTTTGCTCAATGACAATGGGCACGTGATTATAGGAACTAGGAGCCGTGATAATGGTTGAGTTATTGAGGTTTGTCATTCTAATTTCCAAATGTGGACAGGCTGGGTTTACGAAAGGGTAAGAAACTCAAATGGCGATGAATTCAACGAATTCAAGTCCCCCCATCCAAAATTACAGTACCCAAGAAATAGCTTAACTCGGGCATTCAAATTTCGCCAACTCAAATTCGTTTTTATGTGGGTTTTGGCAGGCATTTAATCAGACGGCAAGCCAAATAGCCGCCGCCTGATCATTTTGTAATCGCACCAGGAAAGAGAGAAGGTTTTACTGCGATCCAGCAGCCATTTTGATTACTTCGTCATAGGAAGTATTTTCAGAAACACTTTTAGCCTTTGAAATGATCAAATCAACAACTTGCTGCTCAAGTGCAACTGCCTCGATATTGGAAAGAAGCTGTTCATTACTGTAGTAATAATTGATAACCTCAGCAGAGTCTTCGTAGGTTGATGCGGCTTCTTCGATCAGCTGACGAACCAGAATTTTATTGGCTGTCAGTTTTTCTTGTCTCACAATTTCCGCAACGATCAATCCCAAAGCGACACGCTTTTCAGCTTGCTCTGTAAACATGGAATCAGGAAGTAGCTTTTCGATATCCAATTTACTGGCTTGTTGTCCGTATTGTTGCAGCATTTGATTGCGTATAGCTCTCACTTCTGCGGTCACCAAAGCTTTTGGAATATCTACTTTATTTTTTTCGATTAAGGTGTCCATAACTTGCTTTTTCGCTATGGATTTTACAGCTTGCGTTTTTTCCCTATCCATATTCGCTTTAACTTCTTCGCGAAATTTTTCTTCTCCACCTTCGGTCACACCAAATTTTTCGAAAAATGCTTCGTCAAGCTTCGGAAGTTTCTGAGCTTCAACTTTTGATACCGTTATCTCGAAATCCGCCTCTTTTCCTTTTAAGTCTTCAACCTGGTAGTCTTTTGGGAAGGTGCACTGAATTGTTTCAGTATCACCTGCCTTCATACCAACGATTCCTTTTTCAAATCCTGGAATCATTGTTTTGGATCCAAGTGTTAAGGTGTGCCCCTGAGCGCTTCCACCTTCAAACTCTTCACCGTCAATCTTACCGACAAAATCAATTGTTACCCGGTCACCGTTTTTGGATTTTCGTTTTACTTCTGCCCACTCTGCGTCTTGTTTTTGCAAAGTTTCAATCATCTTATCGATATCTTTGTCAGAAATTTCTGCTTCGTACTGTTTAATTTCAACAGCACTTAGATCCGCCAACTCCAATTCCGGATACACCTCGAAAGTGGCGACGTATTCGAGATCCTTTCCTTCTTCAGCTTGACGCGTTTCTATAGAGGGCTGACCGGCAGGACGTACTGCCTGTTTTTGCACTGCTTCATAAAACGAGCGATTAATCTTATCGCCAATAACTTCCTGGCGAACGCCCGCACCATAACGTTGCTTGACGATTTTAAGAGGAACTTTGCCTTTACGAAAACCTTTGATGTTGACTGTCTTAGCTGCTTCCGCAAGGCGTCTCTCAACTTCCGCATCGATATCTTGAGCGGGAATACCCACTGTTAATTTTCGCTCCAGTCCGGAGGTTGTCTCAATGGAAACCTGCATGTTGTTCCTCTTGGTTTACTGGTGCGGTCGGAGAGACTTGAACTCTCACGTCAAGGACACTGGAACCTAAATCCAGCGCGTCTACCAATTCCGCCACGACCGCGTTTCTTGTGATAAATAAATCCAGAAATTACTGCAAGACTCAGCTGTAACCAATTGATTTTATTAAAAATAATTGTTTATTCAGGCTGAGTCTGCAATCGAAGGGGGGCAATTGTGCCACAGTCACTATGGCGGTTCAATAAGTTGCTGATACCTTAAGTGGGAATTAGTTTAGACGCTCAATAAGTGTTGAGATTCCCTGACCCAATCCTATACACATTGTCGCGATGCCCAAAGTCGCATCTGTATCCTGCATGACCGTCAACAGTGTTCCGGTAATGCGCGTGCCAGAGCAACCAAAGGGGTGACCCAGGGCTATCGCTCCGCCATACAAATTCACCTTCTCTTCCATCGCATCCAATAAATGCAAATCTTTCAGAACAGGTAAGGCTTGGGCAGCGAAAGCTTCATTCAGCTCTATCTTGTCAATATCATTAATAGTAAGCCCCGCTTTCTCAAGCAGCTTTTGGGTTGCCGGAACCGGTCCATAGCCCATTATGGAAGGATCCACACCCGCTAGGGTCATTCCTCTTATTTTGGCTATGGGCTTTAAACCCAAAGCCTTTGCTCTCTCATGAGACATAACCAACATCACGGAAGCGCCATCGGTAACCTGCGATGATGTCCCGGCAGTAACAGTGCCACCTTTTGGATTAAAAGCCGGGCGTAATTTGCCCAGCACCTCTTTGGTTGTTTCCGGGCGAATAGTCTCATCGGTTTCAACCAGAATTAGCGCACCGTCTTCATCGTGTCCTTCGCGCGCAATTATCTCTCGCGCAAACTTACCCGTTTCAGTTGCTTTTGCCGCGTATTGATGGGAACGCGCACCAAACTCATCCATTTGCTCACGTGTTATGCCGTGCAAAAGTGAAAGGTACTCCGCAGTCAGCCCCATCGATCCCGCCGCTTTTGCCACCGACAAGCCCAGAGCCGGATTAGGATTGATGGACTCATTCATATCGACATGACCCATGTGTTCACCACCACCCACGACATAAATATCACCCAGTCCGCACATGATATTTGCAGCCGCCGTATGCAAGGCAGACATAGAGGAACCGCACAAACGATTAACAGTTTGCGCCGGGATGGTGTGAGGCAAGCCGGTGCGCAGCAAAATATTTCGAGCGACATTAAAGCCCTGTTCCTCGCGCTGCATTACACAGCCCCAAATTAAATCATCAATCTCAGCCGGATCGAGCGCAGTATTTCGCGCTAACAAACCATTTATTAATTCTGCACTGAAGTCATCCGATCGCACATGACGGTAACAGCCATTTTTGGAGCGCCCCATAGGAGTGCGCGCGTAATCAACAATCACTGCATCTCTTGCATTTAGTGTCATGATCTACTCCTTAAACCTTGTAATAAGATGCATTGTCGTTCGCCAACTTCTTCATACCCGCCGTCGGCACATACAAAGGGCCCAACTCCTTTAATGTTTCCGCACGCGAAACAATATTACTTAAGCCTTCCATATCCAGCCAACGAAACAGGCCACCTCTAAACGGAGGAAAACCCAAGCCGTAAATCAAAGCCATATCCGCTTCCGCAACACTTTCCACAATGCCCTCTTCCAAACAGCGCGCTATTTCAGTTGCCATTGGAATCATCATGCGTGCAATAATTTCATCGTCTTCAAACTCGCGCTTTTCCGCACAATGCGGTTTAAGTAAAGAATAGGTTTCTTCGTCAACAAGTTTTTGTGGTTTACCTTTTTTATCTTTCTCGTAAACATAAAATCCCTTGCCATTTTTCTGACCGTAACGATTTGCTTCAAACAAAATATCAGAAGCCGCTTTAAATGTTTTCCCCATACGCTCTGGGAAACCTGCCGCCATCACTTTTTCAGCATGCACACCGGTGTCAATTCCAACCACATCCATCAGATACGCGGGCCCCATCGGCCAACCCCAGCGTTCCATAACTTTATCTACCTGCTGAAAATCTGCACCGTCTCGCAGCAACATTGCGAAACCGGCGAAATAGGGAAATAAAATACGATTCACTAAAAACCCAGGGCAATCATTAACCACAATTGCTTTTTTCCCCAGCGCGTTGGCGTAGGCAACCGTTCGGGCAACAGCGCGGTCCGACGTTTTTTCACCACGAATAACTTCGACCAGCGGCATGCGATGCACAGGATTAAAAAAGTGCATACCACAAAAATTTTCTGGACGCTTCAAGACTTCGGCGAGTGAGGAAATAGAAATAGTAGATGTATTTGAACAGATTATTGCATCCTCACTAAGCTGCGTTTCCACTTCTTTCAGAACGGCATGTTTAACCTTGGGATTTTCTACGACGGCCTCAATAACAATATCGATTGAATTAAAATTGTCGTAGCTCAACATCGGGTCAATGCGATTTAAAACTTCAGCCATTTCTGCTGAACTCATGCGACCTTTTTCAACGCGACCATTCAAAAGTTTAGCCGCTTCTGACAAGCCCAAATCAATACCTGCTTGTGCGATATCTTTCATCTTGATGGGCGTGCCCTTGTAGGCACTTTGATAAGCAATTCCACCACCCATAATGCCCGCGCCTAACACTGCCGCCATGTTAACTTTTTTATCAGCTTGCTTTTCCCATTGTTTAGCTTTTTTCCCCAACAGTTGATCACTTAAAAACAAACCAACCAAATTAAAAGCGACCGGAGTGGAAGCCATTGCAACAAAAGTTTTAGTTTCGATTTTTAGTGCATCATCTCGACTGAGCTTCATGGCATCTTGCATGGACTGAATTGCTGCCACTGGTGCGGGATAGTTTCGGCCAGCCTGACTTTTGACAAACATTTTCGATGTTTCAAAAGCCATCAGTGCTTCCATGTCGTTCATCGGCAAAGGGGCTTGTTTTTGCTGTCGACGACTACGATAGTTGAGCTTACCTTCTGCTGCTTGCTTCAACATTTTCAAAGCAACAGTCTTCAATTTTTCCAGGGGAACAACCGCATCCGCCACATGGGCTTTTAAGGCCTTATCCGCGCGATTCTCGGTTCCGCCAGCAATCCATTCCACTGCCACATCCACTCCCGCCAAACGCGGTAATCTAACCGTGCCTCCCCAACCTGGAATAATGCCAAGTTTTGTTTCGGGCAAGCCAATTTTTACATCGTCACTTAAAACGCGGTAGTCGCAAGTCAAAGCGAACTCCATGCCCCCACCTAAACAATACCCATTAACTGCTGCTACAGTGGGATAGGGAAGATCTTCAATCGCTGAAAAATATGCATTTATTCGATTGAGGTAAGACGTAATCTGTTCTTCACCCTGGGTGAACATGGGACCAAACTCACCAATGTCTGCACCAACAAAAAATACATTTTTTGCACTGGTGGCCATCAAACCTTTTATTGAAGAGTCTTTTTGCAAAATGCCAATTGCTTGTTCCAGATCTTCAAACATTGCCCGACAAAATTTATTGACAGATTCGCCTTCCAAATCAAATAACAATTCAACGAAGCCATCATCCAGTTTGTTGAGTTTTAAACCTCGACCGCTAAAGAGACTGTTCTTCTCACTCATTATTCTCTTCCAATCCTTTATGAAATTGCCAAAGTATGTATCACACAAGCAGCGAAATACAGAAATTCGCGGACTTTTTTGTTAGCAAAAATGATTTAAATGCCTAATAGGCTGTTCAATGTGCTATAGAAACGCTGACGACGATACAATCTTTTTGTGAACGATTTTCAAATACATGACTTCGGTGCAGTGCGAAGTAAAAACCGTCGCCCTCTTCCAATGAATAACTTGTTCCTTCCAGAACCAGATGCAATTGTCCACTGACAACCATACCGCCCACATAGCCCTGGCGTACCATCCACTCAGAATGAATACGTGCACCAGGGGCATAACGCTGCCTGGCCAGATAAGCATCAATTTTACCCTGTTCTGTTATTGGCATTACGCGATTTTCAACGCCATCTTTTTTTACAAACATCAAATCTTTCGCGCGCACGATGGGCGGATTTAACTCAAGATTATCGGAGAAGAAGGATTGAAGTGATATGGGAACGGCGTTCAAAATTTTCTCGAGCGAAGCAATGGATGGGCTTACCTTGCCCTGCTCAATATTCGACAAACTGCTGTTAGTCATATCGGCTCGCCGTGCCAGCTCCCTTTGTGACAAGCCGTAACGCTGTCGCAACGCCAGTATTTTATTTCCTAAACTGAGAGCAAGCTCACTGCCGCCAGCGTTACCGGGCTTTTCATTGCCGGTCTCTTCACTGCCGGTCTCTTCTTTACAGGCCTTTTCATTGTCGCTATTTTTACCGGCATTCTCATTTTTTGCCATTTACTTTTTTATTATCCCGGCGCTATAGGTTATTTGAAACTACTCTCTGTTTTTAGAAAGGCTCAAACCCTTCATCGATATTTAGTTTGATTCTCCCTGTATAACCTGGCAAACGCAACTCTTGTGAATCTATCGTAATCTGCGCTTCATCAATCAAATCTACGCCAAATTCGTAAATAGGGTTTAATTTGCCTTTATCTGCTTCCCCTAAATAGTTTTGAGTTTTTTCGCGCACTTGCTCTCGTTTAGCTGTCCAATCACGAAGTCTTTTCTTTTCGAAGCGTTTTTCAAAGTACTTTTCAACCACTTTGGGAGAAAATACCGTCGCAGTCGCATTATTTCCGCCAAAGCCCTTGGAATTTAGAAAAGCTACCAAAGTATTTTCTGCTCCTAAGGCTAAATCTTCATTCGACATTTGCAGGTGCTCAGCAAAAACATCTTCTGCGATACCGTCAATCGTTTTTATACCCGGCAAAATACCCTGATTAAACACACCAAGACTGGCAATTAATTGGTCGCCGCTGGCGGGCCCTAGAGAATGGCCCACGAAGGCTTTCACTGCAGCGACTGGCCAATTCTGAATACCAAAGGCCTTTGCCATTTCATCCAGAATTTTTGATTCAGTCACACGGTTTTGTGGTGTGCTAGAGCCGTGTGCTTGAACAAAACTTTGTTTTCGTAACACCTCTTCACCCACTAGGGCACGCGTCAAGCCCAGAGCCTTACCCATGGTGATATAGTTGCCCGCACCTGGCGCTGAAATAGATTTTTTATGACCATCTGCATTGATGTACACCCCAGGTACCGCGGCATAAATTTCTGCACCGGTTTCAATCGCCAGATCTTCGGACATTAAAACCACAAACTGTCCTGACTCGCCCAGGGTAAAACCACAGTTATCGCCAAAAGGTCGGCTAGCTCTACGGTAATTGGGCAGCTCACTCAAGCCCAGGTTATCGAGCTTTCTCAAATCTGCATCCGTGGCCAAAGCGCTCATTGCGGCATAGCCGTCCATCACTTCTGGAATCAATGGCGCTTCTGTACTGCCCACCACAACAACTTTTCGTTTGCCACTGCGTATTTCTTCAACGCCCAAACGCAAGTTGTATAAAAATGTCGCACAAGCTCCCGTCACCCCACTCGTGCAGCCTACGCTCCCCAATACATAGGCATTTACGAAGTCCGCAGGCATGGTATTCAAGCCTAGAGCCAACTGTTTTGAGGTCGCTCGACCAGCTCGAAAACGCGCTGACAACATGCCACCAAAACCATTTTGATCCAATTGACTCATCACACTGCTGCTGTATACCGCAACATCATCAGGATCAATCTTGTCGAGGATAGATTTCCACTCAATGCCCATGCACTTGACCGCATCCGAGGCTCCCAAAATGGCGAGTTGCAAACCGCGTGGGTGGTGTAGTGATCTATAGTGGGATGCCGGATCAAATCCTGTGGGCAGTTGCCCGGCAGCCTGGATAGCCATGCTCTCAAAGGTATCCAGTAGTACCTGCTGCTTATCGCTGATATGCACCTGCAGGTTTTTACCCTCTTCATCCAATGGGCTTAATTGCCAGTTCTCCGGAATTTCAGTGGGTAAATCACGCCTTGAAACGGTAAAACTCACGGGTGAGCTCTTATCTCCACCCAAGGCAATTCTGCGGCTTGCAGGCGTTCTATCAGCATCAAAATGTGCTGCTTCTATGCGCCTTACCAAGGTTCCATTCAGCACTTGAGCTTCATCAGCAGTGGATAAGCCCATCAACGCAGCTAGACCTTCAACTGTCGATTTCCGTTCTCCGGTATTTAGGCTTTCAAAAACCATACGCTTATAGGACTGAAAACCAGAACTGCGACCGGCGGCGTTAAAACCACCAAAACCAACAATTAAGGGCAAGACAGAAGACATCGGGATTACTCAATTCGGTGTGTACTCGCAGTTTAAGTGGGCTGCCAGCCGAAATGTTTGGTCTGTTAAGCCATCTATAGGGGTATAATCAGCCATTTGATCCGAAGGGCCAAAAACCGATGTTAAAAGTGAGTTTTGTCATATGTGAAAACATGTTGAGCACCAGTGTGACCCTACCGTTGGAGCAGCTGAAAACAGCCAGTAGCCTTGCCCGTGCCCACAAGCTTTATGGAAGAAGGCAAAAATTACTGGACGTAAAACTGGTTTCGCAAAATGGAAATGCTGTCACCTGCCATTCTGGCCTTTCTTTGCAAGCAGACTGTGCGATTGATGAGATTTATGATACTGACATCATTTACCTGCCCGCTTTGTGGCGCAATCCACTTCCACAATTGAGAGCAAATGCTGCAATACCAGATTGGTTACATAAACATCATGAGCAAGGCGCTATTTTGGCCGGAGTCAGCACAGGCTGTTATTTTCTAGCCGAAGCGGGGCTTCTTAACAACAAACCCGCTACAACCCACTGGCACTATTTCGATCAATTCAAAAAACGCTATCCACAAATCGACTTAAAAAGAAAATATTTTATTACCAAAGCGGGCAACATCTATTGTACTGGCAGCGTTAACTCTTTAGCTGATCTGACGATGCATTTTATTCAGCGTTATTTTTCCAAAGACATTGCGACACATGTTGAACGTCACTTTTTCCACGAAATTCGTGCCGCTTACGGGGGCTCCCGCTCTTTTATTGAAATGGAATCGGCACACCCTGACGAAGATATCGTGCGTGCACAAATCTGGATGCAAGACAATTTTGATCAGGAAATTAAAGTCGGCGAACTCGCTGCAAAATACCAAATGAGCACACGTAATTTTAATCGTCGTTTCAAAGCGGCCACAGGGAAAACACCCATTGCCTATATACAACACGTGCGCATTGAAAATGCAAAAGAATTATTACAAACAAGTAATCTGAACGTTGCACAAGTTATGCACCAAATCGGCTACTCTGATGCAAAATATTTTAATCTGTTGTTTAAAAAAGAATTGGGGCTAACACCCAGTCAATATCGAACTACAGTTCGCGCCAAATTATTCAGCGTGCAGTAAGCGGTTTTTTGAAAATAAAAGCATCGTTTGCCACTCGCTTCCACTCAGCATTCCAACGCTTGGCGAGATAATTTAAGGTCGCTTCGGAATAAAACAAAATGTGTGTTGGATCATTTTTATAATGCCAATGTGAAAAGGCCTCTTTATCCGATACCAGTTTTGTCATTACACCCAAATAACCACCCGGTTTCAACAAAGACCAAAGTGTTACCAAGCTTTGCTCCGGATCACGTAAATGTTCAAAAACTTCCGTTGCCGTTATAAATTCATAGCGCTGATCTAAACTCTGAGTATCAGGAAAATAAAAGGGATCGTACAGAGCCATCCTCCAGCCCAGCTCCTCAAACATTAACGACAAGGTTGGCCCAGGCCCACAGCCAAAATCCAATCCATAATCAGCAGCTTGCAATTTTTTCGATAAAGGCAAAACTATCCGATTGAGAAAATTTCGATAGGCCTTATCATTCGGTATATTTTGATGTTTATCGTACTCTTCCCGCTCCCGCTCAATGTCAACATGCCACTCACTCGGCACAAAAACCAGGTCACAACGATTACACTGTCGGTAAGCACGTTTTGCATCCGA
>JBNKVX010000062.1:0-19693 GCA_050299435.1 Cellvibrionaceae bacterium
CAAGAAAATGATTTTGGCCTTAATTTAGGGCTGGAGAATTTTCTGGACTAAAAAACAGGATCAAGGAGTAAAGAACCATGCCCAGACTAGTAGCAATTACTTCAAAACTGTTTGTTATCGCAGCAAGTTTAATCATTAGCCACAGTGTTTTGGCTGCACGTGCTCCTCATGAAGCGGGTAGCCCTTTTGATTTAGCGATTGCAAATGAAACAAAATTAATCGAAATGCTTAAAGCCAAGGGGAGCATTCCAGCTAATGCCTCCCTAAAAGACGCGGAAGAAGCTTTGCGAGTGATACTTCACGAACGCCAAAAAGCGGCCCTGGCAGCAAACTCACAAGCTTCAGAAACACCCTTGGGAGAGCAGGGAACTTATATCAATTCAAAAGGATTCCACGCTCCACCCTGGCAACATAAACACAAAAAATGGGGACACGGTAAATGGGGCCGACCCGCGCCCGTGAAGGAAGAAGCTTATGAAGGCGAAGTTTTTACGGCTAAGGTACTGACTATCCTCATAGAGTTTCCTGATTTTCCTCACAACTCCATCGAACCCTCCGAAACCAACAACTATTTCCCCGACTACAACGTAGAACATTACGAGCAAGTGCTTTTCCAAAAGGGTGGCTACATTGGCTCTAACGGCGAGGAAATGATTACTGTTGTGGATTACTACGAGGCTCAATCAGGCGGAAGTTACTCCCTGACTGGAGCAGTCGCTGGTTGGTATATGGCAAGCCAGCCCGCTGCTTATTACGGCGGAAATTCAGTTTCAACTGGAAATGACATGGATCCTCGATCCCTGGTAGCCGAAGCTTTATTGGCTGCAGAAGCGGATCCAAATGTTGATCTGAGAGCTTTTGACCTGGAAGACCGCTACGACCTGGATGCGGACGGCAATTACTACGAGCCAGATGGTCTGGTTGACCACGTACAGATTGTTCACTCTGCAGTAGGTGAAGAAGCTGGCGGCGGCTCCCTGGGCCCCGATGCAATCTGGTCACACCGCTGGAATCTCGGCGGCATATTGACCTTTGCTTCGGTTCCTTCTGAAGTGGATTACTGGGGCGGTGTCATGGGTGCCTACGATTACACCATTCAATCTATTGATGCTGGTGCTGGCGTTGTTGCTCACGAGTATGCACATGACCTCGGATTGCCGGATGAGTACGACACGCTTTACAGTGGTCGTGGTGAGCCCGTTTCCTTCTGGTCCATTATGGCAAGCGGAACCTGGGCAGGCATTGTCTCAGGCTCTGAACCCACAGGATTCAGCCCTTGGGCGAAAGAATTCTTACAAAACAGCCTCGGTGGAAACTGGTTAACGGGTGAAACCGTTCACGTTGATGACCTCAACCATTATGGCGACTTCTTCCTCCTGGACCAGGCTTCAAGCAAAGGCACCAACAACGATGTGATTCGTGTCGACTTGCCCGACAAGCAAACAATTTTGGTTGAACCCGTGAGTGGTGCGCAAGTTTATTTCAGCGGATCCGGTAACGACCTCGGCAACTACATGACCACCCTCGTTGATCTCAGTACTGCGACTTCGGCCAGTCTACAGTTCAAAACTTCATATGATATTGAACAGGATTGGGACTACGCCTATGTGCTTGTCGATGGCGTCCCCACTCCAGGCAATATCACCACCAATGACAACCCTTATGGCGGAAACATTGGTAATGGTATTACTGGAATATCCGGAGGCTGGATTGATGCAGAGTTCGACTTATCAGCATACGTTGGCACTGAGATTGAACTCACCATCTACTACCTTACCGATTCCTTTGTAGCTAACTCAGGTATGTACATCGACGATGTGAGCATAAGCGTCGATGAAAGTGTTGTGCTGTTTGATGATGCGGAAGGCGATCCTCAGTTTCTTTTGGGTGGCTTTGTGCAAGACGAAGGTTTTGTTGAATCACCCCATTACTACCTCATGGAATGGCGAACTCATGACGGAATTGACCAGGGCTTAAAACACGTTCCTGTCGGTGCGCAATCGATGGAATACAACAAAGGATTGGTGGTCTGGTATGTGGATGATTACTTCACCGAAAACTGGGTAGGCATTCATCCTGGAGAAGGCTTCCTTGGTGTTGTAGATGCTGATCAAAAAACCCTGGTATGGAGCGACGGTACGGTTGCCTCTACACGCTATCAAGTTCACGATGCTGCGTTTAGCCGAAGACCATCAAGCTTCCTCAGTGTGACTATTGACGACCCTTCACTTGGAGAAATCGATCTGATGGATTACTTTGTTTGGCCGATTCACCAATTCAAAGACTACCGTGATTACAGTACGCCTGAACAACCTGACTCTGGCCGACTTCTCACGCCTTACGGCCTCAAAGCTGAGGTGGTTGCGGACAGTTGGGATGGCTCAGTAGGCAAAATCAAATTGAGCAAAAAAAGCTGGAAGCAATACTGGTAAGCTTTTCGAGTAATACCACTTCAAAGCCCGGCAATTGCCGGGCTTTTTATTTTCTGAAGATAAATTTGACTTGATTACAAGTTGACCAATTATTCAATCCGTGTCATGGTTCATCTGCATCTAATGGAAAGTAAAACACAGTCGGATAAAACTGGATGATCTTAGTTCCTGTTGAGAAGAAATTCGATTGGCGCCACACGCCCGTATTTCTTTTTCTAATTGTATTTCTCAATGTCATAATTTTCTTTCTTTATCAGTCGGGCGACAATAAAAAGTTCGAAGACGCGCTCGAACTTTACTTCCAAAACGAATTATTAAAGGAAGACTGGGAACAGTATGCAAAATGGTTGGCAGAAAAGGGCGAAGAAGATTTAGTTAACGAATACCAAGCGATCTATGATTCGGGCGAAGAATACTATCTCGCCATAAATATTATTACAGATCGGGAGTTTTATACTTGGTGGATAGATCAACCACAGCCAGAAAGAAAAACTATTGACGACTTTCTCGATAGTTCCTTTGAAGCCAAGCCCAAAGCTCGAAAGCAAGTTTTAGAAATCATTAATTCTACCAGCTCCTATGCTTATGGATTGATTCCCAATGAAATAAGCGCATTTAAATTAATATCACATCAATTTCTCCATGGGGGCTTTAGGCATCTCATGGGTAACATGGTGTTTTTGGTTATTTGTGGGTTTGCCGTTGAAGCAGCGCTGGGCCACTTCAAATTTCTCTTATTTTATATTCTCGGCGGCATAGGCGCAGGCTTGGGTCACGCCGCTGTGGATTGGCATAGCACCGTTCCCCTCGTTGGAGCTTCCGGCGCAATTGCAGCTGTCGTTGCCATGTATTTGGCGATCTTTCGCTTTAAGAAAATCGAATTTTTTTATTGGTTCCTGTTTTTTGTGGGCTATTTCCGTGCACCCGCTTTGTTAATCTTACCGTTCTACATTGGTAAAGAATTTTTCCTGTTTTACACCGACACAGATTCAAACGTGGCCTTTATGGCGCATGCCGGCGGTTTCGTTACGGGTGCAGCCTTGATGGTCGCGGTATTGCTATTGAAACCTAACTTGCTCAATCAAGAATATGTCGAAGAGGATCAAGGAATCGACCCCAAGCAAAAAACCCTGGCAAGGGTTTATGATTCACTAGAAAACCTTCAGTTTCAAAACGCCAATAATGCGCTGAATGAATTGATTAAAAATTATGGGATCAACTTTGAATTTGCCATCTTGCGTCTCACTATTTTTCGCCTGGCCGGAAGTAAAAATATTCAAAAATGTATGCTAGATATATTTAACTTAAAAAGATTGAGTGAAAAGGAATTACAGAAAGTAGAAGAACTTTGGGAAGCAAATCCAAGCCTTGCAACGACAATGAGCGAAGAAAATTTAATTGGTTTAGCAATGCGATTAACCAAATTGCCGACACCGAGGAGTGCACAAATTATCTTTAAACAATTGAAAGATAAAAATTGTCAGCATCCTGACATGAAAGTTCTTTCTGCAAAGCTAAATTCTGCATCTGCGAGTGTTAAGTGAAATGAGTTACTGTAAATACCATCCTCTTCTCGCAGCACCTTTTATTTGTCCACTTTGTGAAACCAGTGTTTGTGTTAATTGTGTTGATGAAGGCGAGCGGGGCGATCGCTTGGACTGCATCTTGTGTCACAAGAAATTGGAACAGCAAACAGTAACCAGCGAATCCGTTTTGCCTTTCTGGCGTCGGCTACAGGAAAGTTTCCGCTACCCTTTAGATCAAAACAGCCTTTTTCTTATTCTTGGTTTCGCTTTGGCTTCTACCTTGCTGAACACTATCCCTTTACTTTCTCTCGCACTAATCGTCATCAAAATCGCTATGCTCGGCGGCATGATGAAATATTGTTTTTCTTGTTTGGAACATACCGCTTTGGGTGATATGAAAGCACCGGACATTACAGAAGCGTACGGTGAAGGATTAACAACGTTTGGGCATTTGATAGTCATGCTTTTTTTTATTGGCTCATGTGTATATGGAACAGAAAATTTATTGGGGCCGACCTTCGCGGGTCTTGTGGCCATTGTTTTAATTATCGGTTTCCCGGCGATGTTAATTAACTATGCAGTGACCGGCAGTCTTGCGGGGGCGCTCAACCTGGCTGGCGTATTTCAACTTATCCTCACAATTGGCTTACCCTATGGCTTATTAATTTGCTTCATTATGATAATGACGAGCTCTGTTGCAGTCATTCACGAACTGGTCGGCGGACGCATTCCCTTTATATCGACGTTTTTTCAGTACGTTGTCACCTGGTTTTACATGGTGGTCACTTTTCATATTATGGGATACATGATATTTCAATATCAGGACAAACTGGGATTCTCTGCCCTTGCCTCAGATGAGCTGGAGAATTTTCGCTCGCCCGAGGAAGCTTGGCTTGCGCGCATTAATGTCTATATAAAAGAAGGGCAAATAGAAAACGTCGTGTCGACTTTCGATGAAGCGATTAAAAAATTCCCTAACAATGGAGATCTATTTAAGAAGTATTTCGATTTTTTAATTAAGACAAAAAACCAGAAACAGCTTGCGGTATTCGCAGACAAGTACCTGGCTTTTCAGTGCAAACACATGCGCTTTGATAAGCTGGGTGTTCTATTTAAACAAATATTACAAATATCGCCTCAATACAATCCCCGGGATCCTGATCTTAGATATTATATTGCACGCGCTTGTCAGCAGGGTGGCGATCCAAAATGGGCGGTAAAATTATTGAGCGGCCTTCATAAAAGTCATCCTCAGTACAAACAGCTAGTAAGTGCTTATGAAACCTTACTAGAGGCCTTACAAGATATTCCTGCAATGGCGCCACAGGTTCCTAAATGTCTGGCTCTACTTGAGAAGTTAAGAAAATCTCAGGCGAAAGAAGAAAAAGCCAACCCGTTTAACTCAGAGACGGCTCTTTCTACTCACGAATCTAACTCTGAAAATCAAGCCTTGAATTTTGAATCACCAGAGAACCCGGCTCAAGAAGAGGTGGATCCAGAAGCTCCTGAAGAACCAAAGGATTTACCACCCATTGAATTTAAACCCTAGGTTTTGTAATCAGGGAATAAATTTTTCTCACCCTCCGAACTCGCAACAATTGTTGTGCAACAGCTATCACTGAATACATTTACAGCCGTACGCAACATATCAAGAATTCGATCAGTGATTAGCAGTAAACCAATCCCTTCGGCCGGCAATCCAATTGCCGCAAGGATAACAACAATCGCCACAAGACTCGCGGAAGGAATACCTGCCACACCCACCGATGTCAGCAAAGCAACCAGCACAATCGTAAATTGTGTGATCAAATTCAGATCCAAACCATAAGCCTGTGCAATAAACATAGCCGCCACACATTCATATAAGGCTGTGCCATCCATGTTAATGGTTGCACCCATTGGCAACACAAATGAGGTAGTGCGATTGCTGACACCCGCATTGGATTCCATACAGCGCATGGTGACAGGCAAAGTTCCAGACGAAGACGCTGTCGAAAATGCCGTCAAAAGGGCAGGTGCCATCGCTTTGAACTGATTGATCGGGTTGACACCAGCAATAAATTTTAAAAGTAAGGGCATGGTGACAAAAGTATGAAATGCTAATGCACTTAAAACTGATAGGAAAAAGAGCAAAATATTAAAGCCGCCTCCTATTCCTGCATTCGCAACAGCAACGGTGATCAGACCCAATACTCCAAGCGGCGCGAACTTCATAATGAACATAGTAATGCCCATCATCGTGTCAAACACACCTTGCCAAAAACTCACCATCACATCCCGGTATTGACTTTCAATTCGCAGCATAAAAAAGCCAAATAAAAGGCCAAAACAAATTAACCCCAGCATTTGCCCTTCCGCTGCCGCTTTAACAATATTGGGTGGAACCATACGCAGAAATATATTCGCGATATCCCCACCCCCTTTGCCTTCCACTTTTTTAAGCTCTTCAGCGACTTGATCAGGCGGGGATAAATTCAAAAGGTGGCCCGCGGGCTGTCCGTTTGTTTCTCCTGGGGCAATAAGATTAACAAAAACTAAACCAATTAAAATTGCAAGCAAACTGGATAGCATATAATAGCCAACTGTTTTCGCGCCTAACCGTCCTAATCCTTCACCCGTTCCCATACTCGCCATTCCGCAAATGATTGACGAGAGTATTAAGGGCACAATGATCATCTTCAGGCCGTTCATAAACATTTTGCCAAGAAATCCCATGAACGCCAAAGCCTCGGACGCGTATGCAATCTCATTCGCTATCATCTTTCTAAGTATTAAACCGATAACAATCGCCGTAACAATTGCGATAATAATTTGCCAGTGGAGTTTGAGTTTAAACATGTCTATTCCGCTTTATTTTAAATTTAACTGCCAATAACCAACGTCAATCCATTGATTAAACTTGAATCCCACTTCGGAATAGTGGGCCACTTTTTTAAAACCGCTGCGCTCCTGCATTTTCTCACTGGCTGGATTGGGTAAGGCAACGCCAGCTATAACGACGTGGCAATCCAGCTTTTTAAGTTCCTCAATCAAGCCACGATAAAGTTGTACACCCATTCCTTTACCTCGTGACTCGTGATGCATGTAGCAGGAAACTTCAACCGTCTTACTGTATGCAGACCGTGCTTGCCAATATGTCGCATAGGCATAGCCAAGCACTTCACCATTTACGACGCCTACCAGCCAAGGATGATGCTTTGTATATTTTTCAATGCGCTGAGCCATTTCTTCAACGCTGATTGTCTCTTCCTCAAAAGAAATCACGGTGTTTTCAATATAATAGTTGTAGATGGCACAAATACTGTCGTAGTGTTCTTTTGAACAGCGAATAATTTCCATATGGATTCCCTGTAAAAAAAACAAAACCATACCACGCTTTGTACGCTCAGTGCTTCAGTTGCTCGCGATTCGCGTTAAAATGCTCTTATGATTAAAAATCCTCGAATCAAAGCGTACATGGCCTTAATGCGCCTGGATAAGCCCATCGGAATTTATCTGGTGTTGTGGCCAACTTTGTGGGGCTTGTGGTTAGCCGCCGAAGGTTTACCCCATATCGGTATTTTATTGGTCTTCATTTTCGGCGTGATACTCATGCGCTCAGCTGGCTGTGTGATAAATGATTTGGCGGATATTAAGTTTGATGTCCATGTGAAACGCACACAGGCTCGCCCTTTGGTAACGGGTGAGGTATCCAGGTCGGACGCTTTTATTCTTTTCTTCTTGCTGATTGCTATCGCTTTTCTGCTGGTATTGCTTACCAACAGGCTCACCGTATATTTGTCTGTGGGTGCCCTGGTATTAGCCGCTCTCTATCCCCTTATGAAACGCTACACCCACCTTCCACAAGTCGTACTCGGCGCAGCTTTTGCCTGGTCCATCCCGATGGCTTTTTCAGCGCAGAATGGCGACTTAATGGGTCCAATTTGGCTGGTTTACACCGCAGTGGTCTTGTGGACTGTTGCCTATGACACCTTCTATGCGATGGTTGATCGCGAAGATGATACGAAGATCGGTGTGAAGTCAACCGCAATCCTATTCGGTGAAATGGACCGAATGATGACAGCCAGTTTACAAATACTCGCTTTGCTAGCCCTGGCAATGGCCGGAAAACGTTTTGGTCTCGGCCTGTATTTTTATCTTGGCTTACTTGCCGCCGGCCTGCTGTTTGCCTATCAACAATGGCTTATTAAGGATCGCGAACCAAAACGTTGTTTTCAGGCTTTTCTTAACAACAATTGGGTGGGCATGGTTATTTTCATCGCTTTGGTGGTCGATTACGCGCTTAAATCGACCTAAACTTCGAAATATTACGGCTTTGTAACAAAACCGACACATTACTTTTGAATAATTTGTGCTCGAATCAACTGATGTATGCAGAATTCAGCCATGACCAATAAAACCATTCTGGTAGTCGACGACGAAACGCCCATACGTGACATGTTGCGTTTGGCGCTTGAGATGGCCGATTACAATGTTCTTGAAGCTGGCGACGCTCAAACCGCCCATAGCCTAATCATCGATCGCAACCCCGACATGATTTTATTAGATTGGATGTTGCCCGGCACCAGTGGGATAGAATTGGCTCGGCGGCTAAAACGCGATGAATTAACCCAGGATATACCAATTATTATGCTCACCGCCAAAAGTGAAGAGGATAACAAGATACAAGGCCTGGAATTGGGCGCTGACGACTACATCACCAAGCCATTTTCACCGCGTGAATTAATCGCACGCCTTAAAGCTGTTCTGCGTCGTGCTGAGAGCCAGGAACACTCCGAACCGATCAAAATAGGTGCCCTTTGCCTTGATCCAGCCTCACATCGAGTGACGATTGAAGATGTACCCGTGCAGCTCGGGCCTACAGAATTTAGGCTTCTGGAGTTTTTCCTCACTCACCAGGAAAGGGTTTATACCCGTAATCAGCTACTGGACCACGTCTGGGGTGGTAATGTGTATGTTGAAGAACGGACTATCGATGTGCACATTCGCCGTCTGCGAAAAGCATTAACCCTTGAAGGTCACGATCGTTTTATTCAAACTGTACGCGGTGCTGGCTACCGCTTTTCAAGCAAAGTAGCCGTTTAAGGTAACAACTATCTCTTAATTCCTACCTGGGTAGTTATGGATCGCAAAGGTTTATCCTACGAATTTCGCTGGCTGGTGTTGTTCCTGGTAATTGGAGGCCTGATTGGCTTTTCCATTAATGCGTTTCGCAGCTGTTTGGGTATTGCTGTCTTCGCCTTTTTAATCTGGCATTTTTACAAACTCAAACAGTTTGAAAATTGGGTTATCGCATTGCGTCGAAGCAAAAAGCCCATTCATTATTTTGACGGGATTTGGGGTGAAATCGCCGATGACCTTACCCGTTTAAACAAGCGTTACCAAAAAGACAAGTTGCGCCTGCAAGCCGTGGTGTCACGTGTTCAGGAAATGACTTCAGCTCTAACTGACGCAGTA
Source organism: Cellvibrionaceae bacterium (assembly GCA_050299435.1). Lineage (GTDB taxonomy): Bacteria > Pseudomonadota > Gammaproteobacteria > Pseudomonadales > Cellvibrionaceae > 1162T-S-0a-05. Next base: position 9,416 of record JBNKVX010000062.1, read on the forward strand.
ATACTTCTGGACAGTCGAGGCAATATCGAATGGTGGAATACCGCTGCGCAGCTCATGTTTGATTTTCGTAGCATAGATCTCGGACACAAGCTGACCAATCTCATTCGCCACCCCAGGTTTATTCAATATTTCGAAGCGGGAAACTACAATGACCCCCTGGATATTGATTCCATTAAAAAGAATGGTCAACGCCTGCAATTTCAAATTCACCTCTTTGGTCAAGGAGACAAGCTCGTCATTGTCCGTGACGCGACACGCGTTTATAAACTCGAACAAATGCGTCGGGATTTCGTCGCCAACGTTAGCCATGAATTACGTACACCTTTGACGGTGCTTCACGGATACCTGGAAACCCTGGCTGACACACCGAACTTGCCAAAGGGTTTTGAAAAAGCGATTGAACAAATGCAAAGTCAGGGTGAAAGAATGAAGGTGCTTATCGAAGACCTCATTACACTCACAAAACTCGAAACAGATGAGCGTGACCTCCACCTTGAAGAAGTGAATTTGTTCAAACTTACAAATACTATTTTTAACGATGCGCTTGCATTAATGGGCGACAAGGCGCACGACTTTAAAGTGAAAGGCGATGAAGCCTTAAAAATTAAAGGAAACGAAAAAGAAATTCGTAGCGCTATTTCGAATTTGATATTCAACGCAATTAATTACTCGCCAAAAAAATGTGACATCACGGTAAAAATTAAGAAAACCCACACCAGCATTGCAGTCTCCGTTCGAGACAAGGGTATCGGAATTGATCCCAAACATTTGTCTCGATTAACTGAGCGCTTTTATCGCGTTGACAGTGGGCGCACGACTGCCCTGGGTGGAACAGGTCTCGGTTTGGCGATTGTCAAACATGTTTTGTTACGTCATGACGCCGAGCTCAAGATTCGCAGCATGCCTGGCAAAGGTTCTACCTTCACCTGTCACTTTCCTCTTAGCAGACTCGTAATTAGTGAAGAATACGCCGCGTGACTGTTCGCGCGCTTTCAACTATTAAAGAAATTCAACCTTCCGTTTGGGATACCTTGTGGCCTGATTACCCCTTTACACAATTTGCTTTTCTCAGTGCCCTGGAAGTCAGCGGAGCAACCACTCGCGCTTCCGGCTGGCAGGTGTCTCATTTGATTTACGAAAGCAAGGGAAAAGTATTAGCGGCAATGCCCCTGTATCAAAAATATAACTCCTGGGGAGAATATGTATTTGATTGGTCCTGGGCCGATGCCTACCAGCGAAATAAACTGGAGTATTATCCCAAACTGTTAACAGCGATACCTTTTACTCCAACCACGGGTCCACGCATTGGTTTTGACTCCACTGTAGATAACCAAAACAAGCGTGACATCATTGAAGCTTTTTTTAACTACTGCCTGAATACAGATACCTCTTCTGGCTGGCACATTCTATTTCCAGAATTAACTGACATTGATCTATTTAATTCTGAAAAGCTTGTGCGGAGACTGGGTTATCAATTTCATTGGTTTAACCAGTCTTATAAAAATTTTGATGAATTTCTCGATACCTTTTCATCCAGGAAGCGAAAAAATATTCGCAAGGAAAGAGCGCGCGTAAAGCAAGCCGGCATCTCCATTCAGTTGCTTGAGGGTGATAAGGTTTCATCCGAAGACTGGCACACCTTTTTTGTTTTCTACCACACGACTTATTTAAAACGCAGCGGGCGTTACGGTTACCTGGACAAACGTTTTTTCGAGCTGCTTGCACAAACGATGGGGGAAAGAATGATTCTTGCACGTGCAGAAAAAGATGCACGCCCTATTGCAATGGCCTTGTATTTTCGTGATGACAAAAATTTGTACGGGCGTTATTGGGGCTGCGAAGTAGACATTGATTGCTTGCATTTTGAATTGTGCTATTACCAGGGAATTGAATACGCGATTTCCAATAAGCTACTCCGCTTTGACCCTGGAGCCCAGGGCGAACACAAAATTCAACGCGGTTTTACTCCCGTCTACACGCGGTCTTACCATCACCTGCACAATCCCATGTTTCAACATGCAATTGAAGACTTTGTCACACAAGAAAAACGCCACCTGCGCGATTACATGAAAGTGGCCAGGGAAGCCCTACCTTTTAAAGAAGGTGTTACACCGGTTCCTGAAAGCCAACTCATTCACTTGTTATAGGCCTCCAAAATCAATTTTCCCAACTTTTTGGTGCCCTCGCCGACCCCCTGTTGGGAACTAAAAACCAAATGCAGCGGAATGCGCCTGCTACTCATCCCTTCCACTTGAATTTTTACAAGTGAGCCGGCCTCCAGTTCTTCCTGAATACAATCCTCGGGAAGGAAGGCGAAGCCCAAGCCTGAACAAACCATATCCACGCTGGTGGAAAGGTGACTAACCGTCCATCGTTGATCGGATCCGAGCCAACCTCGATCTTGCTCACGCTTTATCCCCGTATCACGCAAGACAATTTGTCTTTGATAGCGCAGGACTTCTTCACTGATTGGCTGCGCCATACTGTTAAGGGGGTGATCAGGGCTTACAACTGCCCACATTCTCGCTTCCCCCAAAATCTGGCCCATAAATCCTGTCGGAACACGCCCCGTTAGCACGATATCCGCTTTGCGAGATAACAAAGCCTCTTCCGTACCAGACAAGGTTGTCTCCAATAGGCGTACGCGGGTACGAGGGCTATGGATTGAGAAATTCTCTAATGCACCGTAAAGCGGACGAGGTGAGCAAATAGCATCAATGGCAAGTGTTATCTCCGCCTCCCAACCGCTTGCCATATATTCGGCTGCAAGCTCCAGATCCTGTGCCCGATTAAGTAGATGCCTGGCTTGTTGGTAAAGAATTTTCCCGGGCGCTGTGAGTACCGCTTTCCTTCCTTTAAGCGTCAATACTGGCGCGGGCAAGCGTTGTTTCATTTGATCGAGCACATAGCTTACATTGCTCTGGCTTTTGTTGAGCTTATCCGCCGCAGCTGCAAAGGATCCCTCCTCAACCACTGCTACGAAGGTTGCCCACTGTTCAAGGGTTATTTTCATGGTTATATATCTAAATACTTGATGTAAATTAGCCATTAATTGGGGCATTTAATCCAATATTTTGAATTATCCTCTTGTTAACAAACAAATTAAAGGGGATAAAGCCATGACCAAGACAATTCTTCATATCGACAGCAGTATCTTTGGAGATCAGGGTATGTCCAGCCAACTGAGTGCTTATTTAATAGAAAAGCTGACTGCGCAACTGCAGAGCTTTGATTTGATACATCATTCCCTGGCTGAACAGAATATCCCGCATTTTCAGCTCAGTACAATTCAAGGTACGCATAAAGGAAACAATTTAATTGGCGACAATTACATACGTGAACTGCAAAAGGCTGAGCTTGTGATAATCTCCGCCCCAATGTACAACTTTGCAGTACCCTCGCAACTCAAAAGTTGGTTTGATCACGTAACGCGTGCCGGATTAACTTTCAAATATTCTGAGAGTGGGCCTATTGGTTTATTGGAAAATAAAAAGGTGTATGTCATCACTACGAGAGGGGGCTTACATCGCAATAAAGACACAGATACAGAAACTGCCTGGCTGAAAACCATTCTTAATTTTATTGGACTGACTGATATTGAATTTATTTTTGCAGAGGGTCTCAATATGAGTGACCACAAAGAAAAAGCCATGCACGATGCAAAAACCCAAATAGATCGTTTAATTCAGGATTTAAGTGAGGTGGCATGACGATGAGAAAAGTGATTGAACAAATTCAAGCACGGAAAACCTCTGACGGTGATGGTGTAAATTTGTTGCGCGTTTTCGGAGGTCAGAGACCCGAACGCTTTGATCCATTTTTGATGTTAGACGAATTCGGGTCCGAATCCGCCTCGGATTATATTGGTGGCTTTCCGCCTCACCCCCATCGCGGTTTCGAAACTGTTACCTACATGTTACAGGGCAAGATGGAACATAAGGATCACATGGGAAATGTGGGTCTGCTCGAAGACTCGGATGTACAGTGGATGACGGCAGGTAGTGGCATCATTCATTCCGAAATGCCAAAACAAACAGAAGGAAAAATGCGCGGGTTTCAACTTTGGGTCAACTTACCCGCAAAAAATAAAATGAAGCCTGCACATTATCAAGATGTCAGTGGTGGAAAAATTCCCGAGTTTGAATTTAGTTTTGGCAAGTTAAAAGCACTGGCCGGAAGTACCGAGATAGAAGGTAAAAACATATCAGGCTTTTTTAACATTCCTGATACTGAAGTAATCTATCTGGATGTGCATGTTGAGGCCCAGCAAAAAACCACAATTAAAATCGACAACAACTTGAATTCTCTGGTTTATGTTTATGATGGCGAAGCACGCATAGGGCTTGAAGAGACGGTTACCAAAGCACAAAGTATTTCACGTATGGATATGCACGGTGATCTGCTTATTCGAAATTCGGGTGAAGACACATTGCATTTTCTCGTTTTGGCAGGTAAGCCGCTTAAGGAAGCAATTGTTCAGTACGGCCCCTTTGTAATGAACACCGCAGAAGAAATTAATCAGGCGGTGAAGGATTATCAGAACGGCACGCTCACGCAAGTGCAGGCTTAACTTTCGTCAAAGAAACGCGTAAATACCTCGATTGCTTCACGTGGAGTTCGATAGGTATTGATCGCAGCCTGGGCATCTTCGTAACCCAGTGCCATACCACAAACTACGTGATAGTTATCGTCGTAACCCAAAGCATTGCGCACTACCTCTGGATAATCTGAAAGCGCTGCCTGTGGACAGGTCGCTAAGCCCTCTTGCACTGCCATTAACATAAGGGACTGTAAAAACATACCGTAATCCATAAACGAGCCGGTCGCCATCACTTTATCCAGGAAAAAGTAAAGCACTACCGGCGCATCAAAGGCACGGTAATTCGCCTTCCATTGTTCTGCACGCCGCGCTTTGTCTTCACGCTGAATGCCTAAAGCCTCATATAATTGTACGCCGCAGGCGAAGCGTCGAGATCGATAGGGTTCGATCCAATCAGAGGGATAGTAATCGTAAGAAGGATGCCCGCGGCCTTCCTTCTCAAAAGCCTCGCACACCAAACGATCCAGATTCTTTTTTTGTGTTCCGCTGACCACTGCAACCTGCCAAGGTTGCGCATTTGTGCCTGAAGGCGCGTGGCTAGCTGCCTCAAGAATGCGAACTATTTTTTCTTTCTCGACAGGCTTGTCTAAAAAAGCGCGAACAGATTTCCTTAGTTTTAAAGCTTCATCAACGTTCATCAGAGTATAACTTTCTTTCCGGTCGCGGCAGAAGAAAAAGCCGCTTCAACGATACGAATATCCTTTAATCCCTCTTCGCCAGGCACTCGCACCGCTTCGTTTTTTATGATACTAAGTGCATCATTGTCCATTTGTGCAGCCTGTTGATTAGCAATGGTTTTATTGAGATGTTTGCCATCGCTCGTCGTCCCTTCTATACCGGAATAAGACTGCATGGGTGAGAGTTGATACCAGCCTTTTTCGCAATTAACTCGCAATTCATTTCCGGGTTTTATCACGCTAGTCATACAAGAGGCAACAAGACCACCGGGAAATTCTAAATCAAAAACCGTGATAGGGTCGACCTCTTTAAAAATGTCTGGGACAGGGTTGTGATGTTTTGCACTCACTGAAATAGCTTCTTTAGCCGTTGCATAACGCGCAGCATTAATAGCGTAAACGCCCATGTCGTAGAGTGCGCCACCGCCCATGTTTTTTTGCATGCGCCAATTATCGTCTGCCCCCCCACTGCCTGCATACGCTGCCTGAACATTGAGTGAAGTGATCTTGCCATAAGGTTTGGAGCGCGCGTAGGACATCACTGTTTGCGTATTGGGTTCATGTTGCATTCGATAACCTATACTGAGTTTAACCTTATTTTTATTGCAGTGTTGAATCATTTCCTGACACTGATCGACAGTCATTGCCATGGGTTTTTCACACCAGACATGTTTACCTGCATCAGCGGCAATCCTGGCATATTTCAGATGCAAGGCAGTGGGCACCACCACGTAAACCACATCAATATCATCATTGTTGGCAATTTGATGCATTGTCTCGTAGTTATAAACGTTTGCATCTTTAATTTTATATTTCTTTTGCCACAAAGGAATTTTTGCGGGCGTCCCGCTTACGATGCCACGTAATTCACAATACTGTGTCAGCTGAAGTGCAGGTGCTAGCAAATCGCTGCTGTAATAACCCAAGCCTACCAGCGCAACGCCAAGCTTTTTCTTTTTCGCAAAAGCATTTCGATAGGGCAGCACCAAACTGCCTGCACCTAGCCCGGTTAAAAATGTTCTGCGAGATATCGTTGAGATTTTTTGATTCATTGCGTGTTCTCCTCACACTGAGAGATCACGCCCGTCCGGAAATTTTGGCAAACCACCAACGCAAACCAACGAAAAGAAATCGCCAGTCCTTTAAAAACTCAGGTGGTTTTTTTTCGTAGGCATGACCGACGAATTGAAAAACCCAGCCTATGATAAACAGAGCCAGGTCAAGCTTCCATAAAGGTTGCCAGAACCAAACCAAAGGAAGGGTAAAAATTGCAAAAGCTATCATCGGTATACCGACGGTATGTAGCACTCTGTTGATCGGGTGTTGGTGTGACTGTGCATATTCTTGCACCCAGTCGTCCCAGCTTCGATCGGTTCCAAGGGCCATAATTGAGTCCCCTAAATGAGTTGTGTGTTATTTGGCTACTATTCGGGAGAGTATATCTAACTTCTGCGGGTCATCGTCAACAAAGCGTACGGCAATGCGCACTGTTTGAGCATCGGGATTTGCTTCTGTTGCAGCAATACTGTGTACATAAGCATTCAAACGCGCAAGTGCCTCGCCCTTTTCATTTTCAAGGTCCACTGCAACTTGATCAAATAAGGTGGGTAACTCTGCAGGGCGTGACATTAACCCGTTCATTCCCTGTAGTGATAATTCACGCACACCGCACTCGTAAGCGTTATCCGGAAAACGTAACCAGGCCTTGCCCTTAAACCGGCTGGTCACAGCAACGGTGTTTTGTGCTGGCGCTTTTTTGGAGGGATTTTGAGTGCCGGGGCTTTTCTGAGTGCCTGTTTTTTTGTTACTCAGCATGCGTTCAGGGTCGCCACCCGTCAGGGCATCAATGGCTGCGGCCGCCGTACCATCCGCTTTATTTGTCGTTTTGTTGGGACGATAACCTATGCGTTTCAGTTGCTTATAGATCTTGCGCTCAAGCTCTTCTGCGGTGAAGGGTTTAGTAAGGTAATCGCTAACTCCCGCCTGAACTGCCTGCATCACGTGGTTTCGATCACCGCGACTCGTCACCATAACAAAAGGGGTATCAGCGTGAATTTGGTGAGAGCGGACCCAGGCAAGAAATTCCTCTCCGCTCATCTCGGGCATCTCCCAATCAGAAAGAATCAGGTCAACCTTACTGGCCTTGATCAATGAAACCGCGCGCCTGCCATCAATGGCTTCCAACAACTCAACATCGGGAATCATTCGTCGAATACTGCGTTTTATCGTATCTCGGACAAATGTGGCGTCATCCACCACAAGTATGCGTAAGCCCATCCAGTGTCGTACTCCTTCGTGGGCAAATAGCTATTGCTTGCGGCTAAACACCCAATTGTTGCCCTTGCTAAGTTCTGCATTAAAGCGGTAGCCGTCGCTATTGAATTTCTTTAACAGAGCCGGTTTTTCGATACGCTTTTTTATAATATAGGCGCTCATTAGGCCACGCGCCTTTTTTGCAAAGAAACTCATTACTTTGTAGTCGCCGTTTTTAAAGTCTTTGAACACTGGCGTGATGATTTCTGCATCTATTGCCCTTGAATTCACCGATTTAAAATATTCATTAGACGCCAAATTAACAAGGGTCGTACTTTTCAATTTGTGTAGCTGTTTATTCAATTCTTGAGTGATGCTTTCTCCCCAAAAGGCATAGAGATCCTTACCGCGTGAGTTTTTCCACTGCGTGCCCATCTCAAGTCGATAGGCTTGAATAAGATCCAGCGGCTTTAGGACACCGTATAAACCCGACAGAATTCGCATATGTGCTTGGGCAAACTCAATATCGTCGGCCTTCATGGAGTAGGCACCGAGACCTAAATACACCTCTCCCTTAAAAGCGAACATCGCTTGTCTTGCGTTAGTCAAACTAAAAGGCGGTTTCCAGTTCTGGTAACGATCATAGTTTTCCTGAGCCAACTTATCACTGATACCCATAAGCTGACCCAGATCCTGAGGTGCAAGCTTTCGCAGGCCCTTGACTAACTCTTTTGAGCGATCAAGAAAAATCGGCTGGGTCTTTTTTTTCGTGGGGAGTGTGGTTTCGTAGTCCAAATTTTTTGCCGGTGAAATAACAACAAGCATCTTTATTTTTCTCAAGCACAATTTTTAGTCGTCTAGCGTAACATAACAAGCGCATAATTATTGAAGCTTCCTCAGGGATTGGAAAGTAAGTTAAATAGGCGAAAATATTTCTACCAGGATTTTTTTCAGCGGAAAATCGCTGTTATTATGTTTCAATATCGAGGTATGAATTTTTACTAATGCGTTATAAATAGGGTCATCGGCACATGAAATTACATTTCGGCTTGTTACTTCTTGCACTTCTTCTTTCGCTTGGAGCCTGTTCAACCAATCCTGTTACAGGCGAAACTCAGCTTTCAATGCCTATCAGTGAGCAGATCGCTATCGGTCAAAAGCAATATGTCCCGGCACAACAACAGCAAGGAGGTCGCTACATCGTAGACCCTGAAGTAAACCTCTATGTTTCAACCGTAGGAAAAAATATCGCCGCGCACAGTGATCTAAAATTACCTTATGAATTTGTTGTTTTAAACAACGGTGTACCCAACGCCTGGGCTTTACCAGGTGGAAAAATTGCCATCAATCGCGGGCTGTTGGTATTGCTGGAAGATGAAGCGCAACTCGCGGCGGTCTTGGGCCACGAAATTGTTCATGCCGCCGCCGAACACAGTGCAACGCAAATGCGTAAATCGCAATTGCTTGGTGGTGTAGTCGTACTTACAGGTGTGGCCTCAAAAGACAGCGATTATGCTGCTTTGATCACTGGCGGGGTCGCGGTAGGGGCGCAAGCCTGGCAAGCCAGTTACGGACGATCCCAGGAATTGGAGGCCGATAAATTCGGAATCAAATATATGTCGGCGGCGGGTTACGACCCACAGGCAGCCGTTGAGTTACAGCAAACTTTTGTAAAACTTTCAGCTTCTGGCGCTAAACAAGATGCGCTTTCTGCCCTCTTCGCCAGTCACCCCCCGTCTCAAGAACGTGTGAATAAAAATAAAAATATTGCCGCCAAATACCCCTCCGGTAAACGCAATAAAACCGCTTTCGCTAAGGCAATTGCCCAGTTGAATCGCGATCAAAATGCTTACAAAGCACATGATGAGGCTTTGGAAAAAGCTGCAAAAAAAGAGTGGGACCAAGCCCTAAAACTCACCAGAAGTGCACAAAAATTGCAGCCACAAGAAGCCGCTTTTTTCACAACGGAAGGGCAAATTCTTATGGCGCAAGGAGAAAGCAAAAGTGCGCTGACCCCCTTGGCAAAAGCAATGAAACTCAATCCAGAGTATTTTCTGCCTGCACTGTTACACGGTTTGAATGCCAAAGAACTCAATCAAAATTCCAGCGCTAAAACAAGTTTAAAGAAAAGTTTTGATGTGTTTCCCACCGCTATTGCAGCATATTACCTGGGAGAAATTTCTTTAGGTGAAGGAAACAAAGCTGACGCGCGCGCCTGGTTTAAGCAGGCCGCCAGCGACCAGGGTGAAATTGGTAAAAAAGCGCAACAACAGTTAGAAGCCCTGGGTTAAATACCAAGCCGGCTTTTAGCAGGTGTAATTGCCTTCCTTTCTGCGGCGTTCACATTCTTTACGCACGTTTTCACAAGCGGTGACCTTGCCAGGAGAAGTAGGGTTACCCTGTACACACTCTTCATTTTTTGCGGCTAAATCCTGGTTACTCATTTTTTGCATTTTGCCGCCATCACACGCAACAAGGCCAAGAGAAACCAAAATAAAAAGAATCAGCAGTCTGATAGTCATTTATCCTATCCAATCAACAGTTAACTATAAAAATGGGGGGGTTTTAGATGCTTCTTGACTAAGTGTAGCCCAGACTATGGGAATTGTTGGATTTTCGGATATAAAAAAGGGCCCTTTGGCCCTTTTTTGTTCTTATAAGATTAAAACTTATATTCCATTCCCACACCGGTATAGGTATCGTCGGTTCCCTCATCAGATTCCAAACTTGTGAAAAATCCGAATACTT